>CBDUPD010000567.1:0-2322 GCA_965368985.1 uncultured Spongiibacteraceae bacterium
CTTGAGAGATCTGTTAGCCCATGTACCAGTTCGACCCCGTGATGCACATAAGGGCTTGTATGGTCATGTGCTGGTCGTTGGGGGCAATCATGGTATGGCAGGTGCAGCCTTGATGGCAGCAGAAGCTGCAGCACGAGTAGGTGCCGGTCTGGTTTCCGTTGCTACGCGGCCCGAACACGTTTCAGCTATGCTGGCACGCCGCCCGGAAGTGATGGTACATGGGGTGGTTTCAGGGCAAGAACTGGATCCTGTGCTTGAAAAGCCGTCAGTGATTGTTTTAGGTCCGGGTTTGGGGCAGGGTTCATGGTCTGAGCAGATGGTGCAGCGGGTATGCAATACCGAATTACCGATTGTGGTTGACGCCGATGCATTAAACATTATTAGTCAGGGGCGGGTATTAAAAGAGCCTCTACGTGACAATTGGGTATTAACTCCCCATCCGGGTGAGGCAGCCAGATTGTTAGGTGTAAGTGTGACAGAGATTACTGCAGATCGTTTTAAGGCAGTTGAGGAGATTCAGAAAAAATATGGAGGCACAGTTGTATTAAAAGGGGCAGGCTCACTGATTTGTTCATCGTCAGGAACGGCACTTTGTTCAGATGGTAACCCCGGTATGGCCAGTGGAGGTATGGGTGATGTATTAAGCGGGTTGATTGGTGGGCTTTATACGCAAGGTATGACGGCCGAGAAGGCGACTCAGCTTGCAGTAGTTCTGCATGCCTGTGCTGCAGATGTCGCGATAAAAGAAAATGGTATGGTGGGTTTGCAAGCAACTGATCTGATTCCCTGTGCTCGAGGTTTATTGAATGCCGGGCATTGAATTCAACCGGTTAAATGAAGCGCAATTATTGGCGCTTGCGGCGAATATTGCACAGCATATACAAACGGGTATGGTAATTTATCTTCAGGGTGAATTGGGTGCGGGTAAGACAACATTCAGTCGCGGGTTTATACAGTCACTGGGTCGTGAGGGTGCTGTGAAGAGCCCAACTTATACATTGGTAGAGCCTTATACCGATTTGCCTAAACCTGTGTACCATTTTGATCTTTATCGGCTGCATGATCCTGAAGAGCTTGAATATATGGGTATTCGGGACTATTTCGGGGATGACTCACTATGTCTGGTTGAGTGGCCTGAATGTGGCGCCGGTGTATTGCCAGAGGCAGATCTATGTATCGAAATAATCAGGGTTGATTCGCATTGCAGAAATGTCAGATTAGTCGCACAATCAGAAAAATCATCCAGCCTGTTAAAACAGCTTGCTTGACTTTTTCTCCCATAGAATAGAGACTTACAGCGATAGTAATTACTTTGCCGTTGGCAGCTTTTGCAAATGCTATTCAAAATAAAGCAAATTAAAGCAGGCATTCTGGTCATTCTGTTCTTGGGTGTGGCTCAGTTCGCGCAGGCAAAAGATGCCAAAATTCATGATGTTCGCCTGTGGCGAGCCCCGGATAACACCCGTATTGTCTTTGATCTCGATGCTGCTATAGAGCATAAACTCTTTATGCTGAAAAACCCTGAGCGCGTTGTTATTGATATTCCGCATAGCACAATGCTGGCTGATCTTGAAAAAGTAGACCTGAAAAATAGTCCGATTGTTAATTTGCGTTCTGCTCCTCACGGTAAGGATACATTGCGTATTGTGCTGGATTTATCTGAATCGGTTAAGGCCGGTAGTTTTTTCCTTAAGAAAAGTGGTCGGGCTGATGATCGCCTGGTTATTGATTTAAAAGATATCAAGGCGCATCAAAAGGCAGCGACTAAAACAGTAAAAGATGCCACAAAGGAAAAGCGTGATCTGGTGATTGCCATTGATGCAGGTCACGGTGGAGAAGACCCTGGCGCATTGGGACCGAACAAGGTATATGAGAAAAAAGTTGTGTTTGCCATTGCCAAACAACTTGAAGCCTATTTCCAGAACGAAAAGGGTTACAAACCCGTGATGGTGAGGTCAGGAGATTATTTTGTTGGCTTGAAAGATCGGCGTGAAATTGCCAGAAAAGCCCATGCCGATATGTTTGTCTCTATACATGCTGATGCGTTTAAAAGCCCTCAGGCGCACGGTTCTTCGGTTTACTCCCTGTCTTCAAAAGGAGCTTCATCGGCTTCGGCTCAATTTTTGGCTGATAGTGAAAATCAGTCAGATCTTGTAGGCGGTGTCAGTCTTAACGATAAAGATGCATTGCTCTCATCAGTACTTGTTGACCTTTCCATGACTTATAAAATGGAGTCCAGTCTTGAGGTGGGTGCTAACGTTTTGCATAATATGAGCACAATCTCCCGTTTACACAGTTCCACGGTTGAACAGGCAGCTTTTG
>CBDUPD010000568.1:0-2321 GCA_965368985.1 uncultured Spongiibacteraceae bacterium
AATCAAAACCAAAGTGACACAAATCGAGCCTATGTTCCCGGGTCATTTCTCCTCTTCATATTTATTTTGGGATCAGGTTGCTTATGATGATGTGAAGGTTGTGTTTAATTTGCCAGAGTCTCTGGAGTTTAAGCACCAGGTCAGAGACATGAAAGAAAAGATAAAAACAAAAAATGGACGAAAAATTATCAGTCTCGCTTATCAAAATAAAAAACCGGTTAAAGATAATCGAGTGGATTTTTCTGTCTGGGATATAGAAAAAGAAGCAGGCTATGCATTGTCTACATTTAAATCATACGAAGAAATTGCCAAAGCCTATGGTGAGCGTGCATTACCTAAAGCTGTACCGACAGACAGGGTGAAAAAGTTAGCCAAAGAGATTGTTGGTAAAGAAAAAGATAAACGAAAAAAGGCACGATTACTTTATGACTGGGTAGCGACGAATATCAGTTATGCAGGTAACTGTATTGGCGTGGGTGCAGTGGTGCCTCACGATACAGACTTTATTCTGGATAACAAGATGGGCGATTGTAAAGATCATGCAACATTGTTGCAGGCCTTTTATACGGTTGTGGGTATAGAGAGTACGCAAGCACTGATTAATTCAGGGGCTATCTTCCAGTTACCAGAGATTCCCCTGGTAACCTCGGTAAATCATGTTCTTAATTATATACCTGAATTTGACCAGTTTGTGGATTCAACCAATAGTGCAATGCCGTTTGATCTGTTAGCTCGTTCTGTTTCAGATAAGCCAGTGTTGCTGGTTGAAAATTATCAGGCAGGATTAAGAACACCAGTAACCAAACCGGGTAGTAACAGACAAGAAGTCGATTCTGTGCTGAAGATACAGGCTGATGGTTCTGTTGAAGGTACTATAGATATCAAAATGTCTGGTAGGCCTGCTGTGAGCACTCGACAAGGTTGGCGTCATGTGTCGGATAAAGAAGAAGAGGAATGGGTTAAAAACACATTTAGTTCCCAGGGTAAGATTGGCTCAGGGACTATGAAAAAGGATGACCCTGATCCTCTTGAAAGTGAATTTAATTACTCTTTTGAGTTTAATAAGCCTGACTTTATTTTGCCAAGCGGGGCGGGTGGTTTTTATATTGGTCCTTTAGTGTATACCACGGCACCGGTTTATTCTTATGTGCAATACTCTAACGAAGAAATAGAAGGTTATGAAGTGGCTTGTGGTAGCGGAGATTCTATTGAGCGTTATGTCTACGAGTTTCCTGAAGGCATGAAAATATTGGCCCAACCTGAGTCATTTGAAATTAGTGAAAACTCGCTTAGTTACAAGGCGACCTATGAGTTAAAAGATAATAAGCTAATTGTTATGCGTGAAATCAAAGACAGAACACCGGGTAATATCTGTTCTGCTGAATTGATGAACGCCCAAAGAAAAACTTTAATGAAGGTTGCCAAAAATCTTCAGTCTCAGGTCGTTTATCAGCATACCAATTAAATATAGACTTGTGTTGAGCGAATAAATGTTTGGAGCAGCCTTTATTTCATGTTGAGTAATAGCTTGTAAAGTGGACGACTCCAGAAAGCTGTACTTTAATTGTAATATGCTTATTATTTGGAATTCGGAGAAAATAATGAAAAGACTGGTATTAGGAATATTACTCACCTCATCGGCATTACCAGCAGTTGCTGAGAATGCTTTTTCTACGGAATTGCTATTCGGTATCGCTGATCAGGAGTCTACATACGGTTCTGAATCAACATCAGGTGATGATGCCTCAATAGGCATTAGAGGCGCTTTAAAATTCAATCAGCACATTGCCATCGAGCTTGCCTATCAGGATTATGGTGAGACTAAAGATACGCTTGATGGCAATACAATTAGCAGTAAAGTGAGTACTACGGCCATTAACTTTGGTGCCAAAGGCATGATTCCTTTTAGTAATGGTTTTTCCCTGAATGGCCGATTCGGTATTGCCTTGTGGGATAATGAGATTAAAAAAAATGATTCATCCAGTTCCAGTGGGTCTTTTAATGCTGATGATAGCGGAAGGGATTTCTACTATGGGGTGGGTATGCAATATGAAATACAACCCCAATTAGTTTTTGGTGCTGAATACACCATAGCGGATATGGATGTTGACTGGGATAATACAGCTGTTGATCATGAGGTGAAAAATTTCTCGTTATCTATGGGTTTAAGGTTCTAGGGGCTTAGGGAGCGTGAAGTCAATTATTATAATTGCAAGGTCCTCTTTATTACCCCTTGTCATTGCCTGAGATTCAAAAAAGTATAAGGCATCATCATGGCAGAATTTACTTTATATACGTTTACATTTCCATCGCGCGCAGAG
>CBDUPD010000569.1:0-2310 GCA_965368985.1 uncultured Spongiibacteraceae bacterium
GCTCTGGTGAGATTGCAGCATAAAGTGTTGTTATGTGAGCCTGGCTTGCCGGGTTTGAAATACAGCGCCAAAACAGGGCAGCGATTACCTTCACCCAACCCTCATTATTGCCAATACCTATGTTGGTAAAAATCATGCCCGGGTGCACAGCATTCACTGTTACGTCTGTACCCTCCAGGTGTTTTGCCAATCTTCTCGAAAACATAACCATCGCAAGTTTAGCAGTAGCATAAGCGTATATTGGCCCAAATCGCTTTTCGAAGTTCATATCTTCAACATTAATTTTTCCATAGGGATAACTGTTAGAAGTAATATTTAAAATTCTGGCTTTACCACTTTGCTTCATTTTCTCAAGTAACAAGGCCGTTAATTTAAAGCTTGAAAAATAACTCACTGCGATAGTTTCTTCCAAGCCATCTTCTGTCACCCGTCGAACACGATTTACAGCGCCAGCATTATTGATCAGTAGATGCAGTGGCAGATCAAGCTCAAGAAACACCTCTGCTGCCCGCTCGACCTGAGACAGTGAGTTAAGATCACACTGCACAACAACAGGTTCTACACCACCGATAGCGAGAATATCCTGCTTTACGGCTTCACATTTTTCCTGGTTACGGCCAACCAATATTATTTTCGCCCCTCTTTTTGCCAGCTCCATTGCCACACTCTTACCTATACCACTGGTAGGCCCGGTAATCATACACACCTTGTCTTTCATGCATTGTTCAACCTTTTCTTCAATACCTCTGATCGGTAAGCCAGCCTTTTCATAGATAGCATCGATGACTCTCAGGTTTTTCATTGCATCATCAGTGGTTGTAATAACTTTTCCCTTGCCTCTCACGGCTGCAACAAAAGACTCCAGTTGGGTTTTATAGGTAGAGCCTCCATAAACAGTTTCATTACGTTTCATTCTGTCGGTTTTTACTATTAAACGATGATAAACTTCAGGCTTTATAAAATTCAGGATACTGATCGAACCACGTTCACCAACAATTTTCATAGACACACTGAAAGGCGAACGCCAGGTACGCATACCTAAAAAAACTTCTGCCTCACACTGTTCAGTAATTTTTAACCGTGCAAGCATTGACCTGTCTATCTTTTCACCATACAACTCAGCTCTGGCATCTATCACCTCAGGCTCAACACCGGTAACTGCACGAATAAAACTGACAGGATAACAACCCATATCAATCATACCCCCACCACCCAAGGCATAATTAAAGCGAAAATCATCAAATGGTAGATAACAGCTAAAATTGGATTTTATTTGCAGTAACTCTCCCAACTCCCCACTATCGATAATTTCTTTTACTCTTTGCACCAGCGGATGATAACGAAAATGCATAGCCTCACTAACAACCAGCCCTGAAGCCTCACCAGCTTCATGTACCCGTTGAGCCTGATCAGCATTGGCGCAAATTGTTTTTTCACACAACACATGCTTACCTGCCTCGATAGACTTAAGAACCCACTCTGCATGCATATTGATAGGCAACGGAATATAAACTGCATTAATCTCTTTATCAGCCAAAAGCTGATCAAAACTACGGTAGGTTTTGGGTATATTGTGTTTGGCGGCATACTTTTCCAACGCAGCCTCGTCCTGATACTCTTCAGCAACAGCAATAACGTTAACATCATCCAGCTGCACCGCTTGTTTGATAAGTGCAAATGGAGCAATTCTTGCGGCACCCAGCACACCTATATTTATCTGTGAGGGATTAACTTGTGTTTTGTCCATAATATTTACACCTCAACCTCTACCGGAAATGCTTTAAAGTAGAAATCAAACCGCTCTCTGATTTCTTCAGCTGAAACCCCAAAATTATCTTTCAGGTTGTAGACTACCCTGCCATGTTTACCCCGTGGATGCGCCTTTATAAAATCATCCATCTGCTTACGGGCAGTTAATGTGAGCTCGATATCAGCCAGATCATAAATCTTTTCAACGGTTTGCATATCACCCGCCATAAATTCATGAAATAACACATCGATACTATTCTCTTCACCCCAGACCTTTCTGTCTTCAACGCAAGATGTTAACAAGAGCTCAACACGATCAGTCCAGTAATCTATTACCTTTCTGGCATTAACCTCTTTACGAAGCATACGTTGCGGATAAGTCATCATGGTGGCTGCCGATTGAATAACAGCGACTGGATCCCGGTGTGTTACCACCAGCGTTGCATCGGGAAATGACTTGTGTAAAACCGGCAACTGCTCCATATGCTGTGGACATTTCAAAACCCAGGGTTTATTTTGCTGTTGCTCAAGCTGTAACAGCTTTAACACATTTTTCATGTA
>CBDUPD010000570.1:0-2310 GCA_965368985.1 uncultured Spongiibacteraceae bacterium
TGGGCAACACATCGACTTCAGCGCTGTCCATAAACCGGTGTTTCAAGGCACCTGCGATATGCAAAAACACGGCAAGCAGCAATAAATAAACCAGTACCCCGTGAGCTTCTTTCGCCAGCTTTGCCATCTCAATATTTTTAGAAAACAGTTGCGGCATCTCTATAAGGCCAAATAATGAAACGGGATAACCGAATAAGTTAGTCATTGCATATCCACTAAAGGGTATGGCTAGCATGAACACATAAAGAGCAACGGTAATAGTACGAGAGAGCAAGATCTCCCAGTTTTTAAGGCCTTCAGGTAGTGGTGGCGTGCGGCTTATGCGATTCCAGATCAAGCGTAGAATGGCCAATTGCATAAATATCACACCAAACGACTTATGTATACCCAGTAATTTCATACGCTGGGGATCAGTATCTTCCAGCCCCGTCATATAGGTGCCAACAGCAATGAGCACTATCAAAATCAATGCCATTCCCCAGTGCAGCCATTTTGAAACCTGGCCATAGCTGCTTTTGTCATTGTGTAAGCTTTTCATATACCACCTCGTAAACCATTTGTTTTCTATAAAGCCTGTATAAATAGTATTGTAATTTTATAGATTCATATATAGCATTAATACGAACTCATTGTTTCCTTATAGAGAACAATAATGAATATACTCATCATGATGGAGACTTTTGCAGCTGTGGTAGAGTCTGGCAGCTTTACCGCAGCTGCCGAAAGACTGGGGCTTTCCAAATCTTTTATCAGTAAGCGGGTCAGCCTTTTGGAAGAAGAACTGGGAACACGCTTGCTTTACCGAACAACCCGAAAGCTTAGCCTCTCGGATGAAGGCTCCCGTTTTTACAATCACTGTAAACTCATCATTTCAGAAGCTGAAAATGCCAAGGCAGAGGTTTTGGAAAGTCAGAGTAATCCAAAGGGAAAGATCCGCATTACGCTTCCACAGAGCTTGATCATTTCCGGGGCGGGTGAAGCCCTGTTAAAATTTCAGCAGCACTATCCAGATATTCAGTTGGATATTATTGCCAGTGGCCGGGTAGAAGACCTGGTCGAAAAAAGTATTGATGTCGCACTGAGAGTAGGAAACCTGCAAGACTCAACGCTCATATCCCGTCGGCTAACAGATTGTGTATTCCAGGTTGTCGCCTCCCCAATCTATATTGATAAATTTGGTCTACCCCAACGCCCTGAAGATCTGATTCACCACAACTGTCTTATCTACGGTGACTCAAAAGTTGGTAGTAACTGGCCATTTACCCTACCTAACGGGGAATCAATAACGATAAAAGTTCATGGAAGTTTAACCGCTACCGATGGCCACTTTATTGTAAAAGCAGCTTTAGAAGGTGTTGGTATTGGGTTTGGGCCTGATTTTTTATATAAAAAACATATTAATGACGGCAAGCTGCAGTTATTACTTCCTGAATATTATAGTGAGCAAACAGCAATTTCTGCACTTTACCCGCTTAACCGGAACCTTTCGAGAAGAGTGAGGCTATTGATAGACTTTCTGACGGAACAGCTATCTACCTATACTTGAAACAATCGCCGCTTGAACAAAGAGGAAATTCAACAATGAAAAAAGTGCTAAAACTGTCTGGATAATTCTCCAGTGAGACAAAGCTGCCCTTTACTGGAAATTTGAAATAGACTTCTGAATGGTAATAGAAGTTATTTGATTTTCCAAGATCTCCGTTGAACATGCACCTATATTCGGCAATTTTTATGTATCTTGTGATGCCAGTAGATTCTACGATGAGCACTCTATAAAATAGCGCGTTTCACTTAAATCAACTATAATGATCAAATCGAACGATTTAAACGAGATATAGCTAATGGATTCTTTAACTGCCAATGAAGCTAAAACCCAATTCGGGGATATGCTACTAAAAGCGCAACGGTCACCTGTCCAGATTAACAAGAACGGCAAACCCGTTGCGGTTGTGTTGTCTGTTGAAGAATACGAAAACATGCAATCTTTAAAATTCTCGGTCTTAAAAGCGCGAGCTGAGAAAGCAAAAAAAGATATCGCTAATAAAAATACAACGGATGGCGAATCTTTTCTTAATGACCTAATGAATGGAAAATACGACAAGTAATGACATCCTTTCGCATAACGGAAGATGCTAAAGAAGACCTATTGGGCATTCGCCAATATACACTTGAAAATTGGGGAACTGATCAATCCCGCAAATACCTTGAAGATATTTCTCAAAAACTCTTATTGCTTTCCAAAAACCCCTTGCTAGGCATTGCCAGGGAAGACCTCGGAGAAAATATTTATTCATTCCCTCACAGAAGTCA
>CBDUPD010000571.1:0-2306 GCA_965368985.1 uncultured Spongiibacteraceae bacterium
AGGCACGGTGTCAACAAGCGGTGTTGCTGTCATTTCAGGTGTTGCCGGTTCTGAATTGGCTGACCAATACGCACAGTAAAAAATAACTGAACTTGGTAATTCTGCAACATGGGGGTGGGGCTTGGTTTGCCGATCAAACACTGATTCGGGTTGGCAAGCGTATTTTTGCACCGTGCGCAATGATGGATCAGTGCGCCTTTGGTGGTGGAAACCCGGCACAGGCTCAAGTGCTTATCTAACAACTGCCGTAAGCACCGTGGCTGTGAATGACGTTGTGCGCTTTGAGGTTACCGGTACAAGTCCAAACATTACCCTTGAGCTTTTTGTCAATGGCGTGAGTATAGCAAGCTATGTTGCAACAAATGATATTGAAGATGGTTACCCCGGCATCGGCTATCTTGGTAGTTCTGCTGGCACCAGTGGTGCGGGTGATGACTTTGAAGCTGGCAAACTTTAATTGCGAAGGAGTATTAAAATAATGAGCCTTACTGCCGTTTTAAATCAAAAGAACAGTGAAATATTAGAAGAAATCCTGCGTTTAATGGGGTTGTTGTTTGAGGCAAATCAAATGATTATGCCAACCTTCCCTGAAGATGAGGAAGACAAAACAGACCGAGATCTTGAAGAACTTTGTGAAAATTTAGCGGCATTCATCTTTAACACTAATGACAATAAATTAACCTTGAAAGAGTTTAGCCGCGCCGCCCCAGTGTTTCGCGCTATGAAGATATTGGAGTTGAAGCAAGAATTCCCTGAGAGTGGTACTTTTTATTATCAACACCCCGATCAACCGAACTTGATGCTAGAACTTCAAATCAGCACATCCCTTACTGATGATGGCTTGATTTGTGTCAAAGATACAATAACTGGTGAAGAGTTGTATTACACTAAAGATGTGTAATAAGCCTGAATCAAAAAAACTCCTCAACCAGTTTTTTAGTAAATTCTAAAACCTCTAACTCAGTTCCGTAAATATCAATAAACGCTTTTTTGTTGCCGTGAATTGAATAAGCTCCATGCTGGTGATCAGCAGCACAGCACCCAAAGCTTAACAGATGCGCTCCGGGCTTTCTCTGGCCATCGATGTGATGGTTAGCTGTGTAAGCTCCATCAACTTCAAATGGCTTTGTGCGCCCTGCTATTATGCAGGGAGAGCAGCCTATCTGCTTAGTACGGTTAAGCCATACCTCTTCTTCTTTATTTGGCGCTCTGCCATTCATCCGTACTTTACCTCATTAAAACGGGATATCATCATCTGTCATGCCATCCATACCACCACCTTGAGGCTGGCTAGGTGGCTGTTGAAAGTTTTGTGATGGTGCTTGCTGTGGTGCTTGTTTTTGAAAACTGCCATCGCTTTTAAAAAACACCTTAGAGTTTCCTAAAATGGGAAGATCTACCCCGGAATCGCGCTCTTCCTTTGATGTTGATTGCTTAATAAGACCGTTGTTACCGTATTGATCATGCTCGTCGAGATCAACAAAAGCTGTTAGATCCAGATAAGTGCCTTTTTCTCCTTTGTATAATCGCGCTTTGTCGATCTTTGATACATCAACTCTTATGCTTATGCCTACTTTACTCATTTACTTACTCTCCTAAATATTAAGATAATTTATCAATCAACTCTTCCAATTCTTCTGCAAATAATAGAACCTTAGATTCTAAGTCCTTAATGTAGGTTTCTTCTCGAAAAACTCGAACGCTAAAATAATAAGAATCCGTGTTGATTCTCGGATCGAATGAAACAAAATCACACCACTCTCTACCGCTTACCCATAGTTGTCCTTGCACTTGTGGTTTGTGGCAAGCAGGCATTTTTCCGCTTAAATAAGTTTCTATTTGAGTAGTTGTCTTTGGGCATTTGAATTCGACAAGACCGTCATCTCCTACTAACCCATCAGGGCTGCAACCAATTTTTGTATTGGTGTTTAACTTTATAAAAGATACCTCATCAACTGTAACATCGTTTTGAACCTCGTACAATGATCTAGCTTGAGGCTCCGTTTTTGTCCCCCACTCCATAAACTCACTAACAAATCCATCTGTACGCAGATCTGTGATTGATTCTGCTGCAAGCTGGTACATGTAGCTCTTTCTGGTTTTACCAGCACCACCAGCTATAACGTCTTTAAATCGTGAAGCTGTGACCCATCCGCAACGAAGCTCTAACCATTCCTCAGAGCCTTGTTTTATATCAGTTATAATTTCCATTATTTTTTAGCCAAGTTTAGTATTTGATCAAACTTTTTAGCAGGGATATCGACAATATTTACATAACCTTGAGCCTGCATTATCTTTTGTCCTCG
>CBDUPD010000572.1:0-2303 GCA_965368985.1 uncultured Spongiibacteraceae bacterium
ATCATTGTCCAGTAATGACAATGTATAATTTGCGGGTTAAAGTCTTTTGCGTAATTAAAAATATCTGATTTTGATTCGAAGTCATTAACGTATTTGCAGTCAAAGCTGTTTGAGCACATCATATTAGGCTTGTTGACAGATATTATTTTTATTTCATAGCTATCTTCAAGTGCTTCTATTTCACTTTTTATATAGGTTTGTGATATTTGCAAAAAAGATTCTACAAGTATTAGAATTCTGGGCTTTATGGGTTCAATCATGATTTTATTATCGGGTAGTTGCTATAGCTATTGAATTACATGAGTTTTCGTTTCACCTGAAGCATTATAGTTAGTTACTTTGGTCTGAAAATTCTGGTGCGATATATCATAAGGTTTTCCCTGATAGTCATAGCCTAGTGGTGGTTCGCTATAACCTCTTCTTGGGGCGTCGTCATCTTCCATGCCATAAAGGTCAATATTTAATTTAACAGCAGAGCTCAGGTCAGTTTTAACAAAACCAAGATTTTGTTCGTGGGCAATTTGTTTAACTATTTCAACCGGCTCGTTGATTAATCCTATTTTCAGGTTTTGTTGGCGGCAATATTCGCCAAGTAATGTATCCCCTCCATTATGTTTAAGGGCGGGGAAGGGAAAACTGTATCTAGCCAGATATTGTGTTTGTGCTGTCCACCAGGCTCCTTGTGGAAAAAAGACGGCATCACGCATCTGATTGACCATCATAACTCTAACGGGTGTTGATGTTGCTTTTTTAACCCATGGCCGAGTTAGAATAAAGTCCCATGTATTTCCCTGGTATGCTTTTTTCCGATAGGAGCCAACGAGATCATATTGGCATGATGCTTCGTGAATATCTCTCCACCAATGTTTCTGGCCAGTTAAAAAACTATCATCATCAAACCACATAATTAAATCTGCTATTTTGTTATGTGGGTCATAAAACATTCTTCTCATCAGGGGCCATTTAAAGGTATTAGCATCTGGAGGTGTTGGCTCATAGGTAATAACAGGAAGGTTAAAGGCTGAGGAAATTTCTTTAGCTGTGTCTTTAATATAATTTAATAGGCTGGTTGAAGGCATATTAAGGCCAATACGAATATCCTGAATATGTTCAGTCCCTTCGTTAAAAGAGTCTGTGATTGATTCGAGGCAGCGTTTGGCTAAATCCAGATGATCTCCATAACAGAGTATACAAATAGAAAACCGGGGCTTTGTGGTCGATTGATTGTTGTTCATCGCGGAATAGATAATTTAGTAGTTATAGTTAGATAAGCCATGTATTCGATTATTGTATGAGTTATTCATATTTACCAAAACCATTTGGGTTTACCGGGCCATTTCTTAAATTCAGGTAAAGGTGATTATCATAATTGCTTTTAGGTCGTCCAGATTCGTCAAATTCTTTATTAGGGTAAAACTCTACTCTTAATGAGCTATCGTGTGTTATGGCATCAACCAAATCAGAAGGGTAGGTAGTCACCTTGCACAGCTCCTTACAACGTGCGTAAAGGTCTTGCTCCTCTTTGCCCCAGTTACATATTTTTTCATCATAACCCCTTGCTTGAAAAAATATCTCTTTCGTCACAGCACAAATACCATTGCACTGCTTTTTGAATTTACCAAGTTGCACAAGGCCTGCACCTGAAGATATTTCATTGATAACGTAGTCTAGCCAGTTATTGGATATCTTGCTGTCAGCATCTACAAAACAAAGGATCTCTGAATCGGCTGCCACAGCACCACAATTGCGTGCCCTGGATAAATTAAAGTAATCTACATTGTCAGTAATTCGGATGCTCCTTGTTTTATGCTGTTTATTGGCCCATTCGTAACAATTGCCGGGATCGCCATAATCAACAACCAGTATTTGATAGTTATGCTGTGTTATTTGATTTTGTGAGTATTGTAATGTTTGCTTTAGGTGCTCTGAGCGCCCTTTGCATGTGATGATTATTGTGATCATTTTTCTATTATTTTTTATGTATTTTGGCCTATTCTAGCATAGGTAATATAGTCAGAATAAGTTGAGTTGAGAATTAATTAATTGTTCAAATGTCAGCCCTGCAAAAGGCAGAATTGCATCTGCAATAGGCTGTAGCTGCTTTTCTACGTAGTGCTCGTAGTCAAGATCATTCCCCGTTCCGTTAGTTTGCCATTCAGCGGGTTCTGGTCCAGCCGTTGTCATCACATAAGATATCCAGCCTTTGTTCTGGTATTGCATAGGTTGGTTGTTTTTCAGGTTGTGCTCATCAGCAAGTCTGGCCGCCCTGACGTGAGGGGGGACATTTTTAACATATTGATCAA
>CBDUPD010000573.1:0-2293 GCA_965368985.1 uncultured Spongiibacteraceae bacterium
CTAGATCTTGTTCCTGAAACATTACAGAAAGTTTATGTTTGTGTGACACAGTTCACATTATGGTGTTAAGGGGGAGATAGCTGTTGTTCGATGTTCTGATTGATGTCAATTCCATGCAGACTATCCTTTCTTTTAATAACAAGTTAAGCCTGCTGTTTAGCAAGATAACGATAAATAGCAACAATCATAAAACCGGCCCCTGTCATGGCTACCGTATAAACAGCCGCAGGGGTTGATAGAGTCGAATTACTCAGTACATTAATGGCGATGAAAAAGGCAATGCCGTTATTCTGAATACCTACTTCTATAATCATCGTGCTCTCTTGTTTAAGGTTTAGTTTTAATAGTCTGGATACGACGAAACCGGAGAGAGTGGTAAAGAGCAGCAGCAGGATAGTAGATGTACCAATGCTGATAAAAGCGTCTTTAATGCCATCCCATTCCTGACGCCAGAGTGCGAAGAGTATAAAGAAGAAAGCGACTGTAACTAATCGCATAAGTAGCGGTTCAATACGTTTTGCCAAAGCTGGTGCCCTGTGGTGAATCAGCATGCCAAGCAGTAAGGGTATTAGCGTAATAAAAATTAACTGTTTGAATAAAAATGCGACAGGCACTTCAACAGTTTTTGCTTCTTCACCTATTAATAGTTGCCCGACAAAGATAAGGCTGGGAATTGATACAACCGAGAACAGAGAGTTAAAAGCTGTGAGACTTATTGAAAGTGCAGTATCTCCGCCAGCAAGGCGAGTAAACAGGTTGGAAGAAACACCTCCGGGACAAACCGATATTAATAATAAGCCAAGTGCCAGGTCGCCACTGAGTGACATTATTTTTATAATGGCAATGGCACAAAGTGGCAGAAGAAAGGTTTGGCAACATAGCGTTGCTATAACGGCTTTTGGTTGGCGCAACAGGCGTGTGAAATCATCTTTACCCAGCCCGATACCGATTGAAAATAGCACGGTGAAAATAATAAGTGCCAGTAGAAGTTTCAGTTCATCCATTGTCTAATCCGTCATCTTCGGGATTATTTTACATAGCTCTTCAAAAGCTCAATTTCTTCAGGCCAGATGGATTCATCAATGGTTTCAAGCACCATAGGAATATTGTCGAAACGGTTGTCACACATAATATATTGAAAAGGCGTCAGGCCGAGAAAGCCCTGCCCAATACTGTGGTGGCGATCTTTTTTGCTGCAATGCTCGGCTTTGGAATCATTAATGTGCATGCCTTTAAGATATTTGAAGCCAACAATGCGTTCAAATTCAGCAAAGGTTTGTTCGCAAGCCTCTGTTGTTCGTAAATCATAGCCAGCGACAAAGGTATGGCAGGTGTCTATGCAGATGCCAATACGGCTTTTATCCTCAACGCCTTCTATAATTGCCGCCAGATGTTCAAAGGTGTAGCCGAGGTTGCTGCCTTGCCCTGCTGTATTTTCAATAACAGCAGTTACACTGGTTGTCTGGTCAAGTGCCCAATTGATGGATTCGGCAACCCGCTTGAGGCTCTCTTCTTCACTGATTTTTTTAAGATGGCTGCCAGGGTGAAAATTAAGCAGGGTAAGGCCGAGTTGTTCGCAGCGTTGCAACTCATCAAGAAATGCGTCGCGTGATTTTTCCAGTCCTTCTGTTTCCGGGTGGCCAAGGTTAATCAGATAGCTGTCATGCGGTAGTATCTGGTTCGGGGTGTAGCCGCAGTCATCACAGTTCTTTTTAAAGTTGTCGATATTTTCTGTGCTAAGGGGTTTGGCATGCCACTGGCGCTGGTTTTTGGTAAACAGGGCAAATGCGTCAGCGCCAATGGCTCTGGCATTTAGGGGAGCATTTTCAACGCCACCGCTGGCACTTACATGGGCTCCAATGAATTTCATAATTTACCTTTCTTTTGGCGGGTGTTAGAAGTAACAGGCACAGTAATCAAAAAATGGGGCAGAGGCAAGGTTTGTAAAGCTACGATTATTTGTAGCTTTACATTCCCTGCTTCTGGACTCCCTTTAAAAAAATACTGACAAATTCGATGGCTTCAGTGCGGCGACGAACCGGGTTCATACTGGTAATAAAACCGAACATTGAGGTAAAAAACAGGCGCGTTAAACGAATAGCCTCATAGTCTGTCTCACCGTTATCTTTCGCCTGCTGGAATTTATCGAGTACGGCTGCCAGAAACGGTTGGGTTGCCCAGTCAAAATCATCGGGAGCCTGTTGTCTTACCAACAGGGCAAAAATCTCGCGTAGTAATGGTGAATCTTCAGCTTCCAAAAAATCAAACAGCTGGGTGATTGTCGTCAGCAGTG
>CBDUPD010000574.1:0-2282 GCA_965368985.1 uncultured Spongiibacteraceae bacterium
CACGCTTTTCCGTATCAATTATGTCAGCCCGTCTATTGAAGAAACCCTGGGCTATACAACAAAGAGTTTCATCAAGAAAAGAAACGCTGTCGAAGTACTCGGGCTTTCAGAACATGCTGAACGTCTGGCAAGAAAACTGGCAGATGCTGTTTTGCGGGTTGATACCCAGGCTGAAGATTTTAACCAGATTGTTGAAGCAGAAGCGACGAAGGCCGATGGCACAATCATTCCGGTTGAAGTCTCGCTATCAATATTACGTGATGAACATCATCTTCTTGAAGGCATGTTGATTATTGTTCGCGACATCACTGAACGTCGCCTGGTAGAAGCAGACCAGCGACTGGCCTCAAAAGTATTCGAAAACAGTATGGAAGGTGTCTATATCACCAATGCAACAGGGCATATTGTTCAGGTCAACAAGGCATTTATTGAAATTACCGGTCACCAGGCTGAAGACGTTATCGGTCATAAACCCTCTGATCTTGGCTCTGGGTGGCAAGATAAGAACTTTGCCAAAGACATAAAACCTTATCTTGAGAAAGAGGGACGATGGAGCGGCGAATTGATGAGTCGTCGATCAAACGGGGAAGCTTTTCTTGTCTGGATGAGCATGAGTAAAGTGGTAGATGCCAGGGATAACCTATTGGGTGTTATCACCAGCTTTCGAGACATAACAGAAGCAAAAACATCCGAAGAGAGTATTCGCAAGCTGGCCTACTACGATCCGCTGACTGATCTTCCGAACCGCTCCCTGTTTCATGACCGCTTACTTCAAGCCTTGCAGCGGGCCAACCGTAACCGTCGTTACATTGCTATTTTGTTTATGGATCTTGACGGGTTCAAGGCTGTCAATGACACCTTTGGCCACGCGTTAGGTGACCGCCTGTTGACTGACGCTGCTGTACGCCTTAAAGACTGCATACGTGGGGATGACACGATAGCACGTATGGGCGGCGATGAATTTACGGTTATTCTTAACGCCCTGTCTGATCGTGAAGCTGCAGAAAATGCAGCCGCACAGGTTGCCAGCAAGATCATTGACTCCATTAACAAACCGTTTCTACTACAGGATAAAGAAGTGCGTATTGGCGTCAGTATCGGCATCTCGCTTTATCCTGATGATGCACTCAATGAAGATGAATTGATTAAACTTGCCGACACCGCAATGTATCATGCCAAACAGGCCGGTAAAAACGGCTATCAATTCTATACTGACGATATGCATCAGCGGGCGGAGCAGCGCCAGGAAATAGAGCAAGACCTGCGCAACGCCATAAACAATGATGAATTTGTTCTGGCATTCCAACCCAAATTAATTGCGGAATCACAGCAACTCTATGGTTTTGAAGCCCTCATGCGATGGGAACACCCCACCAAAGGCCTGATTCCACCCAGCGGCTTTATGCGCTCACTGGATGAGCTGGGACTGGGCACCAAAGTAGGAGAATGGGTTATCAACAAGGCCTGTGAGCAATTAAAAACATGGATCGATGACAAGCAGGCAAACTGCAGTATCTCAGTAAATGTTTTCGCCCGCCAATACCGTGATGGAGAACTGGTGAGCACTGTAGATCATGCATTGAAAAAAACCGGTATCCCTCCCGAATTATTGACCATAGAAATTTCAGAAAGCCTTATCATGAGCGATCTTGGCTTCTCTTTCAGCGTGATATCAGATCTTAAATCACTCGGTGTTAATGTTTCTGTTGATGACTTCGCAACAGGCATCATGTCGTTACAATATCTTAACCGCCTACCCATTGATGAAGTAAAAATTGACCGTCAGTTTATACAACATATGGATACCGAAGCCGACCAGCACAGACTCGTATGCGCCATGATAGGGATAGCCAACAGCATGAATATTGATATTGTTGCCGAAGGTGTCGAGCGTAGCGAGCAACTCAATATGTTATTAGATGCCGGGTGTTCCAAGGTACAAGGTTTCTTATTCTGCAAGCCATTGCTTGATAGTGATTTAAAAACCTATATCGCTAATGCCGAAAGCTATAGCCCGTCGAAATCTCTGCACTGATCACAGATTCAGTGGTAAGCCTCAAACCAAATAGCGGTCTGGCTGTTAATAAATGGGGCGCCTAAAAATAGTCTCTATTACATCAATTTGGCTTTCAAGCTTTCTCCTCAGTCATTGAGCGCAGCCGAGGGATCTCCCTCAGTTATTACAAATGTGTCAGATGCAGGCATTCTCCTCCCTGCAGAGTCATTCCCGCGAATATGCACATGGATGTGAGGTAGTAGAGCAACGCAGGAGCAGTTGCCGA
>CBDUPD010000575.1:0-2282 GCA_965368985.1 uncultured Spongiibacteraceae bacterium
ATTCACCGGACCACCTGATTGCATGGCCGCTTTTAACCTGGGCTGCATTGTACTTACAAAGCTCTTCACAATATCGGTAGCTTCAGTTGTTAACTGGTTAAATTCTTTGTTTTTTCCGGTAAATTCTTTTCTGATATTCTCAACCCGTTTTCTATTAACCCCAAAATCTGAACGACCAACTCGTGAAGCAGAACGCACATGAACAAGATTATTATGGCTGTCCAATCGAAATTCCACATCGTCTACAAATCGAAATATACGTGAAGTAAAACTAACAGCTAAATAGTTTTCGTCTTCTTTAAGAATAGTAGCGCCCATTGTTTCCAACACTGATTTAAGCTGATTAAACACCGTAGTGGATGAACCCACATAAACCAACGGCTTTACTGACGACTTCACATTTTCCACTTCACTAGAGACACAGTTAGGTTTTTCTGGACATACTCTAAGCTTGCCACTATCCAGCCGAAGCAGCTCTTGAGCAACAGAACCTGACGCTATAATAAATAAAGCAACAAGTGTAATAATTATCCGTTTCATAAATTTTCTCTCTTTTCTTATCGATTATGAAAAACCAGTTGAGGCCACTGCTTGCCGGTTTCATCATCATAGTAAATTTTTATCCTGCTTAAACAGGCGTAAGGCACCTCATAACGCATCAAGGCGTTGAAATCACATTGTAACACCTCACGAAGCACTGCGCGTATCACACCACCATGAACTACCATTAGCACATGCTTACCTTTCGCCATCTCTACTTCTGCCCAAAATACCCTGCTGACACGCTCACAGAAATCCAGTATCGGCTCAGCATTGGGCGGGGTATTATTGATTGGATCTTGCCAAAAAGCGTTAAACAATTCGATATGCTGCTCACTCACATCTGAAAATAGCTTTCCATCCCAATCTCCAAAAGATACCTCTCTCAGATCATGACAAACACTGTGTTCTATATCTTGTTCCCGGGAGATATGCTCAGCAAAAACCAGACATCGCTTCATGGGGGATGTCACTATTTTTTGCCAGCCTTCAATATCACCAGAAGCTACCAACATCTGCTGCCAGCCATCTTCACTTAAAGAAACATCAGTAATACCACGAAAAATATCACCACCCTCAGATTCTCCGTGGCGCAACAAATCAATGGTTGTCACGTCTGTCATCATCAGAGTTTCTCACTAACGCCTGCAGCTGCAAAGCTGGCCATCTCACTTTGCAGCTTACATGCTGCCTGCAGTACAGGCACCGCCACCGCAGCACCTGAACCTTCACCCAATCGCATACCAAAATCGATTAAAGGCTCCAATTCCAACTGCTCTAACATCATGATATGAGCCGGTTCTGCTGAACGATGAGAAGCTATCAACCAGGGTTTTATTGAATCATTAACACCCACAGCAACTAATGCTGCCGCTGTCGCAATATACCCATCGATCAAAACCGGAATCCCCAATTGGGCACTGGCAATATAAGCACCTACCAGGCCGGCTATTTCAAAACCTCCAAAAACCCTTAAAACCTCCAACGGCTCATCTGTAGGATGTTTAGCCAGAGCACGCTCAATAACACTCACCTTATGTTGCACTTGCGCAGCGTCCAGTCCTGTACCTGGACCAGCAAGCTGATACGGATATTTAGCCAGCAGCCTTGATGCAATACAGGCAGCAGCCGTTGTATTGGCAATACCCATCTCGCCACCAATAAAAAGCTGTGCATTATTAGTACTTGCTGCCTGCACTACATCTGCCCCGGCAGCTAATGCTTGCCCGAGCTGTTCAGACGTCATTGCCGGCCCATTACAAAAATTGGCCGTACCTGCCGCAATACGCTTATCAGTCACATTATCAATCGGCTCCAATTCAGCAACCGTCCCAAGATTCAAAACAGTTAAATTGGCCGAGAGATAACGGGCCAATACCGAGATCGCAGCACCACCTGAAGCAAAGTTTTTTACCATCTCAGCTGTTACAGCCTGAGGAAATGCAGACACACCTTCTTCAGCCACTCCATGATCACCCGCCATTACTACAATTTCAATATTACTGATTTCAGGCTTCAATGTTGATTGATAGGCAGAAAATTGTGTCGCCAACTGCTCTAACTGCCCCAATGCTCCGGGTGGCTTGGTTAATGTTAGCTGGTAGGCCTCAGCCTGTTTTTGCATATCACTATCAAACTTTTTTGCTTTTTCCAGATACCACTCGTTCATCACTTCACTCTCTTTCATTTTTATCAAATTCTTTCAATGTCATCGGCAAACCTGCAGTAACAATTGTTACCTT
>CBDUPD010000576.1:0-2278 GCA_965368985.1 uncultured Spongiibacteraceae bacterium
GTTGACTGGTAGCACCGGTAAATGCGCCTTTTTCGTGACCAAAGAGTTCTGATTCCATCAGGTCTTTTGGGATGGCGGCCATATTAAGAGCAATAAACGGTTTGTTGGCTCGTGGGCTGTGGCGGTGTAGTGCCTGCGCAACCAGTTCTTTTCCGGTCCCTGATTCGCCATTTATCAATACGGTTATGTTTGATTGTGACAGTCGTCCAATGGCACGAAAAACCTCTTGCATGGCGGGAGCTTCACCAATAATTTCAGTGTCAGCAATATCGGCTTCATCAGAGCTTTCGTCGGGATCAACATCAAAAGGCTTTGGCAGATATTCAAAGGCGCCACTTTGATAAGATGTTACTGCGCTATCAAGGTCTGAGTGAGCTGTAGTGATGATTACAGGCAAGTCAGGATATTTGCTGTTAATGCGTTTTAGCAGTTCAAGGCCATCCATGCCAGGCATGCGAATATCACTGATAATCGCATCGGGTCTTTCGGTTTCAAGTTTTTCGTTGGCTAAATCACCCGAAGAGTAACTTGAAATAACAAGGCCTGCCTGGCTAAGTGCTTTTTCCAGTACCCAACGAATAGATCGGTCATCATCGACTATCCATACATGGTTAGGTTTGTTCATCGTTTTACTCCATTAGTAATTTCTTCAGGTAATGTCAGAGGTAAAAAGATTGAAAAAACAGTGTTACCTGGCTGACTTTCAAATTTAATGAGTCCATGGTGATGGTTAATAATGGTTTGGGCTATGGATAAACCCAGTCCGGTTCCACCATCGCGACCACTGACCATGGGAAAAAATAGATTCTCGGTAATGTTTTCAGGTATCCCGGGGCCATTGTCGGCAATATCTATACGCAAGATTAGTCGGTGTAATTCATTGCCAATAGTGAACTTGCGTTTAATACGGGTGCGAAATGTAAGTGTCGGGCTGTCTGTTTTATTAAGAGCCTGCATGGCGTTACGCGCCACATTGAGGCAGGCCTGTATGAGTTGTTCCTTGTCACCCATGATGTCAGGCAGGCTGGGGTCATAATCAGTAATAATTTGGAGTGAGTCACGAGCTTCTGCGCTGAGTAGTTTATTAATATGCTCTAACACTTCGTGTATATTTACATTTTCAATGTTGAGTGTTTTGTGTGGCCCTAGCATGCGATCGACCAGTTTGCGTAACCGGTCTGCCTCAATAATGATAATGTCAGTGTATTCCTTGATGTTGGGATCAGGATACTCGCGTTCGAGTAGCTGCGCCGCTCCTCGTAAGCCACCCAGCGGGTTTTTTATTTCATGAGCGAGGCCGCGGATGAGCTGCCTTGATACTGCCTGGGAGGAGATCAGCATTTCATCCTGAGTAATTTTTAATGCCCTGTCTAGCGGTTGAATTTCCATCAATAGCCATTGAGTATTGTTATTGGTGGCGCTATCGCTTATTGGGGTGACGGTATAATCAACCGTTATATCTTCAGGTGTAGACAGGCGCAACTCGGTTTGTCGTTTGGTGAAGCGTTGTTTTGATATTGACGCTTTTACCAGCCCTTCAGGAGTTTGGCCATTTTCTGAAAAAAGGCAGTCAATCGTCATGCCGTCATAACGTTGAGCACTTATTTTTATCAGGCTTTCTGCTGCTGCATTCATATACTGTAACTGAAGTTTGTCATCCAATAGCAATACTGCGGCATGCATATTGTCTAACAGGGACTGATATAGGGTTGAGCTGGAAATCATGCATTGGCCCGAGTGTGTTATTCCACTAATAAAATCATTGTTAATACTTGGTTAGCAAGTTTCACGCCAATTATCTAAAAGTGGGCATATGGGTGCAAAAAGTCGCTTTTTGAATATTTAAGCGGCTTCTTGCGATGGTGAGGTTATATAAAAGGATAGTGGATTCTATTTGAATGCACAATAATGGTGCGTTTTATTTTTTAGTAGTGCCGGTTTCTTTTTTGATTTTTTCATAAGCTTCTTTTGCGGCCTTCAGGCGCATTTCTGCTTCATCAATACCTTGTTGGTATTCCGGTTTCATGCGTATGCCGCCAGTTTTGTTTTTATAGTAATCACCCGCTTTAATGGTTTTGGCTTTTTCAAGGGCGGCTTTAGCTTCCTGTAGTTGTTGGTAGGCCGCTTGTCGGGCTTCTTTTTTTTCCAGTTCAGCTATTTCATTGGCCTTTTGTTGTTCGGTCAGTTGATCAAAAAAGTTGTCATTGGCTTCTAGTTGTTTTTTTCCGCCTTTCCAGATATTGGCTTCGGTTGTTTCCACCTTTTTGGCTTGTTCAGC
>CBDUPD010000577.1:0-2278 GCA_965368985.1 uncultured Spongiibacteraceae bacterium
CCTCACCCATTTTTATTTTTCTAAAGAAAATAGTCAGCAGATGAATGGCATCACCCACGCCTACAGCCAAAATAAAAGATGGCAAGATCACTGTCGGCATTTGTATCGGCTGCTTGGTAACACTCATCAGACCCATGGTAGACAACAATGCCGTCAACATAACCAGCAGAGGCAACACTACAGGTATTAGTCGCCTAAACAGTAAAAACAGAATAATTGAAATAATCACCAATACCAGAAAAATGAACTTGAACATATCTCCGACAAGATACACATTCAGCTCTTCGGTCAGCGCTGGTGACCCGGCAATGTAAAACTTTCTATCTTTCTCAATATGTCTGGCTACAACCGACTGTATCGTCACAAACATATTATGAATTTCAGCCTCACCTAATAATTCATAAGTCACTTTACCGGTTGCAGGGTCTTTTTTTGCATAATGAATATCAGGGCGAATATAAATATTTGCCATTTTTCTATCCGCTGAAAAAAAGCTGTCTTTATATAACGGATGCGCCATTGCTTTCTTCCCGAGATGTTTAAATCCTTCCTCATCCTCAGGCAGCGAATCAAGAAAATCCTCAACATATAGCTCATCATCTTCACCATAAATATCACGCACATTATAGAGAGAGGTAACATCATCGACATGCGGCACTTCAGCCTCAAGATCCCGATGCATGGCAATCAACGTCTCAAGAAATTCCCGGGCAAATACCTCATCCGTTTCAACGGCTACTATAAAATTCTCATCTCGCCCGAATTCTTCGCGAAATTTATCATAGGTAATAATGGCAGGGTCGGTTTTTTTCAAAAAACCTTCGGTGGTTGTATCAATAATGGCAAATTGCATTTGCCAGGCAAAAAACACTACCAGCAAAACTGACAGCGATATAAATATCCATGGTTTCTCGTAAGACAGCTTACCCAGCAAGCCAAACTGGTTCTCGATTTTTTGTTTGATCATTCTGATGTACTTATTATTGGTATTCGAATGTTATGAATTTACACCAGATAACTATGCGCGATATGTCTATTTTTGGCCAGCTTTGTTTTTTTAAAAAACAGACAAAAAAGCCCGCATTTGCGGGCTTTCGCTAACAACAAAATACAGGGCTCATGCAGCCTGTTCATCAACATCTTCAAGCTTTAAACGCTGATGCATAATCGGACTGGTGGTTGTGTACTGAAGATGTACTTTTTTATCAGGCTGCAACTGATGCCTGATAGCAAAAGCTGCCAGCGCCGACTCATGAAAACCACTAAGAATCAGTTTCTTCTTGCCCGGATACCAGTTGATATCACCTACCGCATAAATGCCGGTACGCGATGTCTGAAATTTCTCGGTATCCACCTTGATCTGGTTTTTATGCATTTCAAGGTTCCAGCTATTAATTACCGTCATATCCGGTGATTGCCCGTAGAACACCAGTAACTCATCAAGCTCAAGCACCCGGGTAACACCATCATTAGCGGTAATTTTTATAGCTACCAACTCCCCATCACGCTCTACAAAATCACTGACCTGCCCGGTTAATGACTGCATTAAATGCTGATCACATAAATCATGCATCTTGTTAACGGAAGCGGGCGCCGCCCTGAATTTTGCAGAACGATGAACATGTGTAACCGATGCAGCGATTTCCTGTAATGACAATACCCAGTCAATGGCTGAGTCACCACCACCTAAAACCACTATATGCTTATCTCGAAATTGTTCCGTGTGGGTAACCTTGTAATGCACTGATAAGCCATCAAACTTATCAATCTCAGGTACGCGTAATTTGATCGGCTCAAACATTCCCATACCGGCAGCAATAATAACGGCATTTGCATGCAAACTGGTGCCTTTATTTGTCTTTACAACAAAACGTCCTTCAATATGCTCAAGCGCAGTCACCTGTTCACCCAAATGAAACACCGGCTCAAAAGGCGCTATTTGCTCTAATAAATTATCAGTTAGCTGTTGCGCCTTTATAGCAGGGCAAGCCGGAATATCATAAATCGGCTTTTCCGGATAAAGCGCACTGCACTGACCACCCGGCTGCTCAAGACTATCTATAATGTGCGCCCTGATACCCAACAGACCCAGCTCAAACACCTGAAACAGCCCCACTGGACCGGCACCAATAATAACAACATCAACTGCTTCGCTCGCCTTCATCTTTCTACCTCTTTCATTATTTAATGAAACCAAGCTTAAACAGACACCGCTAACAAGTAAATTTGATTATTTTCATAAAATATATCAAAATAATTGATATCAAAAATAAAAATT
>CBDUPD010000578.1:0-2276 GCA_965368985.1 uncultured Spongiibacteraceae bacterium
TAGGTTTTTGCAAACAAAGTGGTGAGAAGGCGCAGTAGAGGTCGAGGATATTTTCAGGGTTGTGCCCGTAAGTGCAGCCAGGTGCGGTATGATTTCTGCCAGTAAACTCATTGTATTATGTCCTTATACGAATTTATTTTTTTGATGGTGAAAATAAATTGTAGGTCAATATTGTCGACTGTCAAAAAACAACTTCACATTTCTCAATTATTACTTGAGAAGAAATCCAATATCGAAAGATATTTGTATAATGCAGACTTGTATGTATGTTTTCTATGCGTGCCGCTTAGGTATTAGGGTAGAGAGGCCACTTGAAAAACAGGGTTATATTTCTGTTTATAACCTGGAGGGTCATCTATAAAAAGTTCTTTCAACAGGGGGTAATATTGCCCTTGCGAATCAGGTTGAAAAGTAGCATTTCTGCCAAATCGGCTTCTTTTATTCCGTTATATTGAAATGTTTCCTCAGTACCATTCTCTCCATAGACGATGACAGTATTGGTATTTTGAGATTTAATATAGTTTGCTTTGTATTGAAAGCCTTGATGGGCGACTTCGACAGTATTCATGATTGCTCCTTGTCTTTTGGGCTGTATTTCCTTCACTGGAATGGTTAAAGAATAGACGTGTTTTGAAGTTGCTGCCAGTCGCATTTTTAAAAAATTAAATAGAGAAATGGATAAAAATATTAATAGTGAATGTTAAAAGGGGTGGACTAATTATTAATCGATTGTACAAATTTAAATCCGACCCCTTTGGCTAGTGCTTGGTCTGTTTATTTCTTAATTATTATCCAAAAATAACCCAGGCCAAAGGTTGATGAGAATCAGTATTGTGAGCCTGTTGGGAAGGGTGAAGAGAGTGACGACTAATATAATTATGGGGGCGATGAAATATTCGATTCGACCTTTTAAATAATGAGTGGTTTTCTAAATGTGATTAACGGATTGTGTGTCAAAGTCTTGGCATTTATATATAAGTGCCAAGGTTTTGTTAATAATTTCTTGTAATTGTCAATTACTCAACATATATTCAAAGCTGACTGGAAATTGGATGTTTCTAATGAGCGGGCCTTCGCACCGACAAGCTGTACTGGACTATCTTGGTGAGCACTCTATTGTTCGCCCTAAAGATCTTGTGCAAGCGGGTTTGCCAAAACATTATCTCGGTATGTTTGTACAAGAAGGTAAAGTAATACGCATTGGAAGGGGCCTATACCAGCTATCTGAGCAGAATATCAGTGAGTGGCATAGTTACCTTGAAGTGCAAAGGCAAGTACCCAATGGCGTGTTCTGTCTGCTATCTGCGTTGGTCTTTCATAATTTTACAACACAAAACCCACACGATCTCTGGATAGCTATTGATCGAAAAGCCTGGCAGCCAAAGGTTAGTTATCCGCCTGTGCGTTATTGCACGATGTCAGGTGATGCACTGAATGAGAGGGTAGAAACTCATAAAGTAGATGGTGTTGAATTGAAAGTGTTTTCAGCGGCCAAAACTGTGGCAGACTGTTTTAAATACCGCAATAAGATAGGTTTGGATATTGCCATTGAAGCTCTGAAAGAGGGGTGGCGATGCAAAAAATTTACTATGAGCGAGTTAATGGCATGTGCAAAATTTTGCAGGGTTGAAAATATTATTCGACCCTATGCAGAAAGCTTGGCGCATAGCTAGAATAATGGATGATCAGTGAATAAAAACATACAGGCATCAATTCGACAAAAGTTGTTAGATCTTTCTCGTGAACGTAAAGAAACTTTTGACTTTGTGCTACGCCAGTATGTATTACAACGCCTAATGTATCGTTTAAGCGTTAGTGATTATTCAGAACAGTTTTTATTAAAAGGCGGCATGTTATTTTGGGTGTGGAACAATGATTTTCATCGACCAACACAAGATATTGATCTGCTTGGTTTTGGTGAGTTAGATATTAAGCAACTCAAAGAAATATTTGAGCAAATTATACAGATAGAAGTTGATGACGGGCTTGAATTTGATGTGGATTCCGTGCGAGGTGAAGTGATTCAAGGTCGGGCTGACCTTCAAGGAGCCAGAATACGTTTTACTGGCTATCTGGGAAACGCCCGTATCCCGATGCAGCTTGATATTGGCTTTGCGGATACAGTTGTTCCTCCTGCTATCGACCTGAGCTATCCCTCCCTATTGGATATGCCTGAACCAAATTTGAGAGCCTACAATTACGAAACGCTGATTGCCGAGAAATTCCAGGCAATGGTCTTTCTCGGAACGGTAAACAGCCGCATGAAAGATTTCCAT
>CBDUPD010000579.1:0-2272 GCA_965368985.1 uncultured Spongiibacteraceae bacterium
CATCAGGACAGGAGAGAAGGAGAGAATCAGCATGCCGAATATCAAAACCACCGGCACCACTGCAAGTGTAACGGGCATCCCGAGCTTGGTTACCAGGCGGCCTGTTAAAAAGAACGCCAATAAATAGGTAAGTGTGTTGACCACTGCATCGCGGTAGCCGTATATGGACGTTCGTTCTTCCAGGGTGAACTCGGCTAACAGATTCTTTTGTTCAAAATAAACAAAAGAACCGATACCTGTATAGAGAATTATGAAGATGCCAATACCCAGCAGGTAAGGGTTGGTAAAAAAGTCATGAAACCCCCTCAGTGGATAACCACCAATCTTTGCTTTTTCGATATCTATAGCGACTTCAGCATTGCCTAATTCTGTCTGTTTAAGTCTGGCGAGATAAAGAATAATGGGGACAGGAATCATCAGCATCACAGCGGCAATAAGCATCATGGCATAGATGCCTATGGCATTGGCCATAAAACCAGATAACAGTGGCCCGAAGATGGCGCCTAGACTGGCACCGGCAGCAATAACGGCAAATAGTCTTTTGGCCTGCTCTTTGTTAAAGATATCGGCCATATAGCTCCAAAATACCGAAACGTGGAACAAGGCAAACACACTCACCCAGATATAGAAACTCTTGTCCACCAGGACGCGATCCTCCAGGGATTGGGTAGCAAAGAAGAAAAAAACAAAACTGGTTGCGAAAAATGTATAGATGCCGGGAACCAGTTTATTAAATGGTATGCGTGCTATTACGAAACCCCAAACAGCTACTATTGCCGTACTTATAAAGAAGTTGAGTGTCCAGAGCATACTCAATTCGGTATCGGTCCAGTCACTCGCCATGGCATCGCGCACTGGGCGTAATAAATAATAGGCGGCCATTAGAATGAAGACAAAGGTAAAAGACAGAAAGGTTGCTTTGATCTCGTTTGATTCAATCGCCGATAGCGACTTTATTAGTTTAGCAAAAAAGTCTTTGTTTTCTTTAGACATTCTGAATCCTGTCGATTAGGGCATTTGGGGCCAGAGTAAAAGCTCCGATTTTTATCGGGCGCAATAGGCGTTGGCGATAAAAAAAAGGGGCAGGCCTTATTTTGTTTTCCCTAATATCCTGCGCACCTGAACATAATGCAAACCAATATTAACAATTTAGAGGGTAGCGTTGAATTCCAGGGAATCACTGTCTTGAACAAGTGTGATTCTGTAGAGATCATCGGCTGCACAGAACTGGCATTTTCCCACCCCGACTAGGTGTAACATATGACGGGGTAGAAGACACTCTTCGCTGGGGTGACAGACGGGGGTTAAGAGTTTGTGCCAAACCTTGGCCAAAATAAGAAATGGTATAAAGCGACTGTTGGCTATTTTCAGACTTGGACAGGAAAAGCTGGAGTCACCTGGGGTCCGATAGGGACCACTGTAAAATGTAAGTCACTTACGCCAACAATTAATAAACACCTTCTTGCTATTGTGAAACTATACTTTCGTTAGTTTTTTTTCGTTCAAGTAACATGATGAGGTCAGGGGAAACCTGGACAGCACTGACTGGCAATGCCGCTTCTAGCATGGAAAGTATGCTGTCTATATCATCTACTTTAAAGACACCACCGACTCGTAAAGATTGCAGGCTGCCATCAGCAATGATAATTTTTTGGGTAGTGTAGTTACTGATTTCCTGAATCACTTCTTCAAGAGATTTATCATCAAAAAAGAGTCTTCCTTCGCGCCATGATGCGGTACGTGCTAGTTCTTTTTCTGGTAATTCCTGTACTTTGCCAAGTTGTGTGTTGTAGGTGATCTGCTGGCCTACTTTCAATAGTTCGTGAGCGTCATTGTTTTCGAATGCAGCAGTAGGCTCAAAGGGATCGGTTACATCGGGTTCAACCAGCACAGTGCCAGATAAAACGGTTACGGTCACATCGGTATGGCGATTACGTACATTAAACTCCGTTCCCAGGGCTGTTGCTGTCCCTGAGCCAGAACGCACGACAAAAGGCCGGTCTGGCATTTTTGCTACTTCGAAAACGGCTTCGCCGTAGACGAGTTCGATGAACCGCTGCTGTCGTTTGTAATTGACTTTGATTTGCGAGTTTGAATTCAGGTATACGGTTGATCCGTCAGATAACGGGATGGCTAGTCTTTGCCCTATATGAGTCAGGTGCATTTGCTCATTCGGTAAAGACAAAAGACCGGTCAAGAGGGCCAAAAATACCATGGCGGCTGCGGTGATGCGAGGTGCCGACCACCACTGTTTAATTGTAATGAGACGAGA
>CBDUPD010000580.1:0-2268 GCA_965368985.1 uncultured Spongiibacteraceae bacterium
TCCGTACCATCTCTCAAGTATTTGACAGAGAGCAAGCGGGCCCGGTTCTAGGTTGGACTTCAGCAGTTGCAGCATACGGTGCATTCATTATGCCTAAAGTGTTAGGTGAGCAAATCAAGGCGACTACTCCTGAGTATGCGCTTTATGGCTTTGCTACCTTCTATGCTGTTTGTGTAGTTATCAACATCTGGTTCTACTTGCGCCCAGGTGTTAAGCATTATAACCCTTGATTTTAAGGGGTTAGATAGAATGAGCAGGCAGAGCAGTATTTATACTGTTCTGCTTCTCTGGTTTTAGAAAGCTGTGGATATTACTGATTTTTTGGTTTGATTTTATTGAATGTTGATTGAGCGCAATAAATTTTTAAAAAAGATGAGTATATTTGCAGCCAGTTATTAATACGTAGAAGCATAAACAAGTTTTTGATGATAAGTTGTTTAGATTTTCAATTCCGGGAGAGGTAGGAATATGAGCCATTTTTTAGATAGACTGCAATTCTTTAAGAAGAAGCAGGGTGAATTTGCTGGAGGTCACGGTGATGTCACCAATGAAAACCGTGACTGGGAAGACGGCTACCGTCAGCGCTGGCAACACGATAAAATCGTTCGTTCAACACATGGTGCAAACTGTACCGGTTCTTGTAGCTGGAAGGTATATGTAAAGAACGGTTTAATCACCTGGGAAACCCAGTTTACTGATTACCCGCGTACTCGTGATGACCTCCCAAATCATGAGCCTCGTGGTTGTCCACGTGGTGCAAGTTACTCATGGTATATCTATAGCGCCAACCGTATTAAATACCCAATGGTGCGTAGACCGCTATTAAAATTATGGCGTGAAGCACGTAAATCACAGGCACCTGTTGATGCTTGGGGTTCTATTGTTGAAGACCCTGCCAAGGCTGAGTCTTACAAAAGCAAGCGTGGTATGGGTGGATTTATCCGTTCAAGCTGGGATGAGGTGAATGAAATCATTGCTGCAGCTAACGTATATACAGCTAAAACCTACGGCCCTGACCGTATTCTTGGTTTCTCACCAATTCCTGCCATGTCTATGGTTTCTTATGCGGCCGGTTCACGTTACCTCTCGTTGATCGGTGGCGTTTGTATGAGCTTCTATGATTGGTACTGTGACTTACCACCAGCCTCTCCACAAGTATGGGGTGAGCAAACAGATGTACCTGAATCTGCTGACTGGTATAACTCCGGCTATATTATTGCCTGGGGTTCTAATGTTCCTCAAACACGTACGCCTGATGCTCACTTCTTTACAGAAGTACGTTATAAGGGCACAAAAACTGTCTCAATCACACCTGATTACGCTGAAGTATCAAAACTGACTGATCAATGGTTAAACCCTAAACAGGGTACAGACTCTGCTTTGGCGATGGCTTTTGGTCATGTCATTCTGAAAGAATTTCACCTTGATAAGCCAAGTCAATACTTCCAGGATTACTGTCGTCAATATTCTGATATGCCAATGCTGGTTATCATGGATGACTATAAAGATGGCGCACTGAAGAGCGGTCGCTACCTGCGTGCCTCTGACCTTGATAATAATCTGGGTCAAGATAATAACCCGGAGTGGAAAGTACTGGCATTTGATGAGATCAGTGGCGGTATTGTTGCTCCACAAGGCTCTATTGGCTTCCGTTGGGGAGAAAAAGGCAAGTGGAACATTGAAGAGCGTGAGGGTCTTGAAGGTAAAGATACCAAGCTCAAGCTAACCTTGATTGATGGTGAGGCTAATGCGAAACCAGTTGCATTCCCATATTTCGGTGATGAGGCCTACGGTGACTTCCATAAAACTGATATTGGTGATGTGCATATTCGTAACGTACCTGTTAGCACAGTTAAACTGGCTGATGGTACCGAAGCAACAGTTGCAACTGTTTATGACTTGATGATCGCTAACTACGGCATTGATCGTGGCCTTGGTGGTGGTAATGTTGCAAAAGACTATAATGATGACGCACCTTACACGCCGGCATGGCAAGAAAAAATTACTGGTGTCAGTCGTGAGTCTGTTATACAGGTAGCACGTGAATTTGCTGATAATGCAGATAAAACTACCGGTAAATCTATGGTTATCGTTGGGGCAGCAATGAACCACTGGTATCACATGGATATGAATTACCGTGGTCTGATTAACATGCTAATCATGTGTGGTTGTACTGGTCAGTCAGGTGGTGGTTGGGCTCACTACGTTGGTCAGGAAAAACTTCGTCCTCAACCAGGTTGGTTGCCACTGGCATTTGCTCTTGACTGG
>CBDUPD010000581.1:0-2264 GCA_965368985.1 uncultured Spongiibacteraceae bacterium
GGATTTATGAATTACCGAAAGGTTATATTGACACTACTTACTTTCTTGATGCTGGGGCAATCTGTTCTGGCAAGTGCTGATATTCATATCATTTTTGAACAAATAGAAGATTCTCATCATTTAGATGACGGACACATTGACGAAGCTGACGACAACCATGCTATGGCAGATGATTGTGGCCATAGCTGCCATAATCACGGCTCATCAATCGGTTTGTTTTCCCAAAGCCTCCAGACCTCCGATGAAAGCACATCACTTCTGGAAATCAATTACAGCAGTTTCTACCTTTCCCCTGGATTAGATAAGTCTCTCCGCCCCCCAATTGCCTAGCTAAAACACTTGTTTCCTCATCAGAGGAATATTTACATCCAATTTGTTTTAGCAGAGGTTAACCATGAAGACTCTAATGATTTACGTTGCAACTGTGGTTGCATTGATATCCAGCACAACCGTTTTAGCGAATACTAGCCCTACCATCCAGGTAGAGAATACCAACCATAAAGTGAAGTTTCTGAACTTATCATTCGATGAAATAGATAAAGGAACCGTCATAACCGGAAAGGTCACGAAAAGTACATATAACTCTCGGGTAGCCCCGGGACATATCGATTATGCAATTTATGACAAGCGTGGAAAACTCATTGATGAAGGTGCCGTGCAATACAGCCCTTCAATGATGCTTCGTCGCTGGAAGTATGGTTCATCATTTGCATTCAAAATTCCAGATGACTTACCAGCCGATGCGGTAGTTAAAGTAAGCTATCACAGGAATCAAGGCAAAATCCGTTTGGTTAGCCCAACTGCACAACACGACGTTAATGTATTAACAGAGTAAAGCTGCAGCACGTTTTTAACGCTATATAAAAACTATGGGTAACAAAATATGATAAACGTCAAACATCGTCTCTTGCTGTGTGCTGTTTTGTATGTGGGTATACTCCCCATTCAGCTCCATGCAGAAGAAACGAACAAAGAAAAAATGTGGGCGAAGTGGCTGCTGGATACAACCAACCAGCTACCAATGATCAAAGCCCTTGAAAATCGTAATAACGCAGCTGAGTGGGATTATCAGGCTGGAAAAAAGGCACTCTACAATCCTGAACTGGAATTAAGTTATGAAGATAATGATGCTGAAGAAGTTGGTATCGGTATCTCGCATACGTTTGATTTTTCAGGGAAGAGAAAGGCAAATTCAGCAATAGCTGAGGCAACTTACACTTCTATCAAGGCTGCGAATTCGCAACTAAGAGAAGATGTGATTGCAAATGCTTTACATGCCCTGATTGCCTATGAAGAAGCAGAATCGTTATTGCTACTGGCGCAGGAACAAGAACGCATATTGAAAAATATGCACCAGATTCTTGTTAAGCGACAAGCAGTGGGGGATGTATCCCAGCTTGATGTTGATCTGACACTTCTCTCCCTCTCTGAAAACCTATTACAGATCTCTGAGCTTGAGATTGCCTATAATCAGGCAAAATCGAAACTCTATACGATTTTGGGGATTAGGAACCCTGTCTTTTCTTTACCTGCCATGCTCACATGGCAATCTGACATTATCGAACTGGAGAAGTGGATAGATCAGTCTCCAGTATTGATTGCTGCTCAACAAACAGTTTCTGCCATGAAAGCTGAGGCAAACTTATCCAAGGCGAACAAAAGGATTGACCCGACAATAGGCTTATCAGCAACCAGTGAGAAAGAAGAAGACTATCTGGGATTGTCAGTTTCTTTTCCCATCAATGTTAGAAATAGTTACAACGCTGAATACAAGGCATCTCAAGAACGCGCACTACAAGCTGAGCTCGAACTGGCCACCGTTCGACGGACAGTAATTAGTGAGCTTGAAGAGAAGATGAGCAACTATAGAAGCCAGCTAAAACACTGGAAAACCTGGCAGTCGTTAAATGCTTCATCTGCAGAAGAAAGCCGGAAGCTCATTGAGAAGCAATGGTCTTTGGGTGATATCTCCACCTCTGAATATTTATTTGTATTACAACAACAAGGGAATGCGTTATTAGCAGGATTACAACTGGAATCAGGCCTGAAGAATGCCTGGGTTGATTGGTTGTTAAATACCCAGCAAACAGAAGTGTGGTTAACAAACCTGGCTGGACAACAACCACAACTAGCAGAAAAGAATTTGAGGAAATAATGATGACAACACTTATAAAGTTATTGGTAGTTAGTGTGTTTGGTTTAACCCTGGGCTTGAATGCGTTTGCTGAAGACGATGGGCATGATCACCCTAAAGGTATGCATGT
>CBDUPD010000582.1:0-2253 GCA_965368985.1 uncultured Spongiibacteraceae bacterium
CTGCTCAGAGATACACCGTATTGCTGATTAGTAGAAAAAATACATAGGTCAAGAACAGGATCATTAATGGTTAATTCTTTAAATGAAAGAGCATCATCAGCAACGCTTTTTACCTGTAATGAAGATACTTTTTCAATAGAAATTTTTAACGACCCTGAGGAAGAGGCTGCAGAAAATCGATTGTTGGCCTGGCTGGCATTGCTTATAAATAGCATTGCTGTAAACAATATGAGAAAGTATGGTGCTCTTGACATGGTAATTCCTTTTACATTTATTGAGCAAATCCGTTGCTCTTATGTTTTTAACAGTTACTTGTCACTGCGTACAACTCGTGCGTGATAAATAATTTCCTTGTTACCTGCAAACTCACTTCCTAAATTAAAGTAAACAAGCCATGCGCCATTTTCATGTTGTTCATAAGGTGAAGATGACCAATAGAAACCGTTTTGTGTATTTGGAAAATATCGGGTGTCTATTTTAAGTGAATCACGTTTTTTATCGACAATGCTCAGTAGCTCATCTTTGGATGGCAGGCGCCAGTCTGAAGACCCACACAGGCCTTTTTCATTGACACGTTGAGCAAATTGTTGAGAGTCTTTCCAGGTATATGCGGCTTCTTTGCTGTGCAGTCCGTCATTTTGTCTTACTTCCCAAACCAAACCGGTTTTATTGTCTCTAACACAATCCCATTGTGTTGAAGAGTCAGCTAATTCATGGCCATTGCTGTCGAGCTTTGTATAATTGCTGGTTGTATTGGTGTCGGTTTGAATATCAATATTATTACCGGATGCTATTGAAGATCCAGCCTGGGGATGAGAAACGAAAAAAAGAAGAGCCAGGAAAAAGAACGGCTTGGTTGTATTCGTAGTAATGTTCATATTGAAGTCCTTTTCAATGCTAAGTGTTGATTAATGGCAGATGTGTAATCCTGCTAAAACCGGTTATGTAAATCCTTTACATAGTGAACAGTGACTCTTTGGCTTCTATGGGCACAAACAGGCTCTTCTGTTATTAATAGTAGGTTAATTTCCCTATAAGAAAAATTCCAATGTGGAATACTACTTATAACAAACAGGTTTTTAGGTTCAGGGTGTATGTAGTTGAACCATTGAAGTGTTTGTTATACATAAAACTGTACCGGATAGATGACGAAATAAGGCATAACAGTCATTAGTGGTGATTGTTATGCCTTTATTTGTGATAGGGGCGAAAATAATGTTTAAAGGGGGTTTTTACGAGTATGCTGGCTCTGCCTGGGCCTTTTCATGGGTAGTGTTATCAGTATGTTGATAGAACAAGCCATGATCAAGTTTGCAGAGAGCGTCATCAAACAGCGACCAGATCTGATTGATGGTGCCGGTATCAAGATTCGCGTGATAGTGTATAAAATTACAAAACCAAAGGCGGGTGATTGCCGATTTTGCTTCTTCAGTATCAATTATGCCAAACCTGTTAGTCGATGAACTGATAATAGTATCAATGTGATCCTGATATTGGCATTTGGTTTGTATGAGAGTTATCTCTTTGTCATATTTCATATCAAATCCTTTTGATCCAGATGTTAAAATAAGAGCATCCCTGCTCGTTGTTAAACTCGCATCCTGCGAGTTGATCTTTGGGCATCCTTACCCGTTGTTAAGCTCACATCCTGTGAGTTGATCTTTGGGCATCCTGCCCGTTGTTAAACTCACATCCTGTGAGTTGATCTTTGAGCATCCTTGCTCGTTATAAAACTTACATCCTGTAAGCAGTTTTGAAACTTCCTTTCTATAACTGATTCTCGCGTCCTGTGAGAAAATAGTTGGCTAGATATCAGGTTCCTTCATTGGATAGGCTTTATCTAACTGTTAACTCAATATTAGAAGTCATATTGAAAAGAGTACAACTCGGATTTGGAATGCTGGATATAACAAAAAGTGAAAAGGCTTTCAGGCCCCATGTTTCATGCTGTTGTGGGGGTGAAGGTGAATTAAAAACCTTTTTAGGATGAAGGTATTCGCCATGGTTTTGGCTTACATTGTTTTACAAAACTTGCTAATAATAATCCTTGCATGGTGTATAGTGAATTTTTAACTTGAATCAACGCAAGGCAATGACACGAAGGGTCAACTTGAAATCAGGAAGGGGAATTTTTTGGCTATGCTTTATACAAAAACTCTAAAGATGTTCTACACTTATAGATCATATTGTATAAGTCTCCGGGCATTAAAAACTGATTATTTGAGATGATTATTCATGGATGAGAAGCAATGA
>CBDUPD010000583.1:0-2249 GCA_965368985.1 uncultured Spongiibacteraceae bacterium
AGCCGCATCAAGGGGTGGCTTATGAGCGTTTCACTGACTCTGGCCCTATGGCATTGTTGCCATTGATTGATTGTGGTGAAGAGATAAACCGATCTGCATTAGTCTGGACGCTACCAACTGATCAGGCTGAAGCCTTAATGGAAGCATCAGACGAAGAGTTTCTATCTCAGCTACAAGAGCGCTTTGGTTGTCGTCAGGGTGAATTTGTTAAAGTGGGTACGCGACATTCATACCCCTTATTGCTTAGTACAGCCGCTGAGCAGGCTCGACAAAATATTATCGTGTTAGGCAATGCCGCACATAGTCTTCATCCAGTAGCTGGTCAGGGTTTTAATCTGGCCCTGCGAGATGTCAAAATACTTTGTCAAATATTGCAGGCAGCCGAAAGTGAGGGTAAGCCTCTGGGTGATCTTGCTGTTTTGCAGTCATATGTCGCTAAGCAAAAAAATGACCAGGTAATTACTGCGCTTTTCAGTGATATTTTGCCCAATCTTTTTTCAAGTAAAAAGATTGGGCTGGCAGCAGGTAGAGGTATAGGCTTGTTAGGGCTTGAATTGATGCCAGGTTTAAAAACATCGTTTGTACGCTTTGCAACAGGTATGAGGAGTATTTAGTGGCATCAGCAATACCGGAATTTGATATAGCGATTGTTGGTGCAGGTATTGCAGGCTCAGCATTAGCTTGTGCGTTGAGTAATACGGATTTGCGGGTTGTTATTGTCGAAGGTGGTCAATTTCCTGAAAGTGCCCCAACCTGTGATGGTGTTATCGACGGCTTTGATCCGCGAGTTAGCGCATTAACCCTCGCCAGTAAAAACCTGTTTGAAAAACTGGATGTCTGGGAGAATATGCAATCCCGTCGAGTAGAAGCTTTTACTGATATGTTTGTATGGGATGGCGAAGGTACCGGAGAAATTTCATTCAGTGCTTCAGAAATCAGTGAGCCATATCTGGGTTACATTGTTGAGAACCGGGTTATTGTCTATTCATTGCTCGAAAGTCTGCGTATGAGTACCAATGTAAAAATGTTAGATAAGGTGCAGGTTAAGGCAATTAATGATGTGCCTGATGATTCTCGCTTTCTTCATAGCTTACAGCTCACGCGAGAGTCGGGAGAAGATCTGGAAATAAAGGCTGAACTTATTGTTGGTGCCGATGGCGCCAATTCGTTTATTCGACAGGCTTGTCAGTTTCAAACCCGCGAATGGGATTATGGCCATCATGGGATTGTTTGTACTATTCAAACTGAAAAGCCTCATAAAAATACCGCCTGGCAGCGATTCTTTCATACGGGGCCAGTTGCTCTGTTGCCTTTTGGTAGTGGTGATAACCATGAAAACTTCTGCTCAATCGTATGGTCTGCAGATGATGAAAAAGCAGAGCAGCTTATGACGCTTGATGATGACAGCTTCGCACAAGCCCTTGCGCAAGAAACCGAGTCGCGTCTTGGTAACATACTGGCTGCAAGTCCACGATTCAGTTTTCCATTGCGCCAACGTCATTCGATTGAGTATGTTAAAGAAGGTATCGCATTGGTAGCTGATGCAGCACATACAATACACCCGTTAGCCGGTCAGGGTATAAACCTTGGTTTGCAAGATGTCAGGGTGCTTGCAGAGGAATTGTTAAAAGCCAAGGCTGCCGGGCAACGTTTGGGTGATATGCGCGTATTATCCCGTTACCAGCGTCGCCGTAAGGGTGACAACTTATTGATGATGTCAGTCATGGAAGGATTTAAGCGACTCTTTTCTCAAGAGTCACTGGCAGTTCGCTGGTTAAGAAACAAGGGCATGATCGGCGTCGGCAAGTTTGAACTGCTTAAGCGGCAGATAATGAAGCAGGCGATGGGTGTTAAGTAGTTATATGTAGGTTTATTGTTCTTTGGATGAGTGTCAGGATGATATGAGCCATTGATCTAAAACTGCTTTTTTCTACCGGTTTGTGTCAGGTGTAGGCATTCTCCACCCACAAAGTCATTCCCACGAATATGCACATGGATGTGAGGTAGTAGAGCAACGCAGGAGCAGTTGCCGAGGTGGGAATCTTTTTTATAAACACTTCCGTTTTACCTTCGTAAGCAGCCACTCAAAAAATAAAAAATAGGATGTTTATGACTTCAGCAACCGGCCATGAGTTGCCATTCAGAAACAGTGAAAATCACTTCTCGTAAGCTGCGGTTCAGATTGATTGAACTGCTGCTAACGGGTGATTGATGTAGGTTGGCGGTGAAGAATGAACCCCAACACTTGC
>CBDUPD010000584.1:0-2249 GCA_965368985.1 uncultured Spongiibacteraceae bacterium
GGTTCGGCATAATGTTTGAAATACTGCTTCTGGCTCATAGGGGTCGAAAATAAAGGGCTAAGGCTTCTATTTAATGGCAACGTCATTATAATAGCCAGCTGATTCAATAAAGAATAGGTAACAGCATGATCATCGAACCCAAAGTACGTGGTTTTATGTGTATAACTTCACACCCAACTGGCTGTGAGGCACATGTAAAAGAACAAATCGATTACGTGAAAGCCCAGGGTGCAATTAAGAACGGGCCAAAGCGGGTGCTGGTTCTGGGTGCATCAACGGGTTATGGCCTGGCATCTCGTATCACAGCTTCTTTTGCTTGTGGTGCTAAAACCATGGGTGTGTTTTTTGAAAAAGAAGCGTCTGAAAAGCGCCCTGCTTCAGCCGGTTGGTATAACTCGGCTGCCTTTCATAAATTTGCTGATGAAGCCGGTATTTATGCTAAAAGTTTTAATGGTGATGCATTTACCACTGAGCTGAAAGACAAGGTAATTGCACAAATCAAAGAAGATTTTGGGCAGGTTGATCTGGTTATATACAGCTTGGCGGCACCACGTCGTCAACATCCGGTTACAGGTACCGTACACAAGTCTACGTTGAAACCTATCGGTAAATCAGTAACAGCTACAACACTTGATACTGATAAGAAACAGGTTAAAGAAGTCTCTCTTGAGGCTGCTACACAAGAAGAGATAGATGACACAACGGCTGTTATGGGTGGTGAAGACTGGCAAATGTGGATAGAGGCTATGGATGAAGCCGGAGTATTGGCTGATAACTGCCAAACCACAGCTTACACCTATCTGGGTGAAAAAATCACTTGGGATATCTACTGGGAAGGCACTATTGGTGCAGCGAAAAAAGATCTCGATGCGCGTGTTAAAACCATCTCGGGCCTTCTTGAAGGTAAAGGTGGTAGAGCCTATGTATCTGTTTTGAAGGCGCTGGTTACTCAAGCAAGCTCTGCTATCCCCATTATGCCTCTCTATCTGGCATTACTTTTTAAGGTAATGAAAGCCAAAGGTGTTCATGAAGGCTGTATTGAGCAAATCTATGGTTTATTCAATGAATGCTTGTATGTAGATGCTCCTGCTGTTGATGAGGCCAACCGTCTGCGTATGGATGGTAAAGAGCTTGATGCAGGTATTCAGGCTGAAGTTACCGAGTTATGGCCACAGGTTACGACAGAAAATATCGATGAATTAACCGACTTTGCCGGTTATAACGAAGATTTTCTTAAATTGTTCGGTTTTGGCCTTGAAGGTGTTGATTATACGGCTGATGTTAATCCGGTGGTCGAGATCCCGAACCTTATATCGTAATAACGACTACTATTCCTTTCATTTATTAAAAGCTGAGGCTATCTTATTGGTAACCTTGGCTTTTTTTATGTCTTATGGAAAATAATCACTCACAGGAAATGTTGTTTTTACGCCGTGCCGTTCAGGTGGGGGAGTATATCTATTGCCTGACAGCACCTAATCCCGGTTTTATGACAGGCGATGGTACGAATACCTATCTGATTGGTAAAGATGAACAATTTCTTGTGATTGATCCTGGCCCTAATGATGATTCACATATTGAAGCGATATTGGAGTCTGTTGGTGGTGCACAGAATATTGCGGGCATACTGGTTACACATATGCACCCTGATCACTCGCCGGCTGCAGCGCCATTGGCCAAACTCTCGGGAGCAGAGATTTATGGCTGGAGCCCGGTTGATGATGAGTATCAGGATACGACCTGTATACCCACCCACAAGCTCTGTCATGATGAGATAATCAGGCTGGATGGCTTGTCAATTCGCTGTTTATACACGCCAGGCCATGTTGATAATCATGTCTGTTACTTGTATGAGAATGAGCAGGTTCTTATAACCGGTGATCATATCATGCAGGGTTCAACGGTTGTGATTATACCTCCTCATGGAAAAATGAAAGAATATATAGCGTCATTGCAGTTGTTGAAAAACTATCCTATCAGGCAGTTGGCGCCTGGTCATGGGGCCATGATTACAGCGCCTGTTCAGGAAATTGACGGCATTATTGCTCATCGTCTTGCTCGTGAAGCGAAGGTTATTGATGGTTTAGATCGGCTAACACGAGCACCCATAGATGAGTTAACCGAGGTTGTTTATGATGATGTTGATCCAAGCCTGCATCCCATTGCCCAGCTCTCTTTATTGGCACATTTAATCAAGCTTGAAGAAGAAAACAGGGCTTATCAGGAAGATGGTAAGTGGTTGTTAAGAA
>CBDUPD010000585.1:0-2247 GCA_965368985.1 uncultured Spongiibacteraceae bacterium
CAAAAGATAGATAGAGCATAAACCCAGACCATACCAAAACAGGCTAACCGCATGCATCATATGTGTATTATCTGGCCACAACTGGTAATCAATATAATGTGTAACAACCGCCAGAGGCCTGAAAAAATGCAATACTGCATCCTGGCTGGCCCACCAGGGCAACATACCAAAGTTCATCAAAGACTGATAATTTTCTGCTGAAGGGTCAAAGAAGTTAAATTGATCTGACAATAAGCGGCGAAATTCACCTACGCCAATACCATCAAGAAAGCCTTTTTCTGCGAGCACATCATTACCCAGAAAATAGGAAGCATGAACATAATCATCAGCGTACAAGCCACCCCTGATGGTTGTTCCAATATGCAAACACACACCAAATAGCACCAATGCGATAATCGCATAGGGTTTTTCGGTAAACAGTGTCAGATAACGGTGTAAAAAAGTCACTAATGTTCCATTGCTTGGCAGGCTTTAGTGCCAATCATTTAACAGCCTTTTATTATATTGGCTTTCTTATTATCTCAGGCTTCAGCTCTCATTTATCCAGTACTCTGCTTCTTGTCCGCACACAGCAGTGGTGAGAATTAAGTAATCCGTGATTATATAGCTATTCGAGCTTCGATACATCTATTACATTCCAGAGACAAAAACCGGCTTATCCAATGATTGTATTCTTAAGGAGCTGCTTGTATTGTATTGATAGAGCCCTGACAAAGAAATATATTTAATCAATAATTACAATAACTTACAAACAAGAAGAACTTATGCCAAAGACAATACTGATTACAGGTGCCAACCGGGGCATCGGACTCGCACTTACACAGCTTTACTTACAACAGGGTCACAAGGTATTTGCTGTTTGTCGCCATGCAAGCGATGAGCTTAAAAACACCAGCGCCACCACTATTGAACAGATTGATGTCAGCAAAGCCGATGATGTGACATCACTGGCCAGACAATTAGAAGATACGCCTATTGATATTCTTATTAATAATGCCGGTATTTTTAAAAATGAAACACTCAATGAGATGAGCTTTTCTGATATTGAACAACAACTGACTGTTAACGCTATTGCCCCCCTTCGCGTCACCCATGCCTTATTGAAAAACCTCTCTTCTGGCAGCAAGATTGGCCTGATAACCAGCCGCATGGGATCAATCGAAGATAATGGCTCAGGCGCATATTATGGTTATCGTATGTCAAAAGCAGCCCTTAACGCAGCCGGAAAAAGCCTGGCCAATGATTTACAATCCAAAGGCATCTGTCTTGCCATATTACACCCCGGCATGGTCTCTACTCGCATGATAGGCTTCTCTGGCGATGTAACACCTGAACAGGCAGCTCAAGGTCTGGCCAGTCGCATTGACGAGCTATCATTATCCAATAGCGGCACATTCTGGCATGCAAATGGTGAAGTTCTTCCCTGGTAGCATTCATTTGCTTATTTCTATTCATTACTAAAATATGTCATGCTTGAACCTTATATAGCATTCTGAAAATGGCTTATTAATGGCATTGGCTCCACTCTATTTCTGGCTCCTTCTACTCAATATTCTGTGTATTGAACCCTACACTTGGGGGCCGCGCTCGTTTATATGCCTACTGGCTTCGGTTTTTATTTTATGGCGAACGATAACGCGCTCACCCGTGACCAACACAAGCAACCCGTCATATGAGCTACCACTCACAGGCACAGCCGTAAAAATACTAACAGGTTTATGTATTGTTTCGATCATAATAGCAGTTGGTTGCATGATTTTTGGGCTGTCTTACCGCTACATACATAACACTGACTGGCTGATTGATATTGCCCAGAATACTTTTACCGCCACCGCATTTTTTGCCGATGGCATCAATCCTTATACAAATAACTCGCAACTACTGGTTACACACTTCTCAAATAACATGCCCAATGTTGAAGTGACTGACGGCCAGATCACTATGTTTGGCGTGCCCTATTATAATGGCTACCCCTACTTCCCACTAATGATGCTTTCCTACATTCCCATGTACTCCATTTTTGAGAGTTATACTGCCATCAGGGCTACCCATATTATTCTGATAATACTCAATATTGTTGCCTTTAAATTACTGATCGACAAACTGCTTCCCAATAAACAAAACAGGCAATATACGCTACTAATCGCCATTACTGCCTATCTGGGTGTGGTGCGCTATACACTTGAAGCCGTAGCTTTTGGTGTTACCGATATGCTCATTGCCACTTATATCATGTTTTGCTTTGTT
>CBDUPD010000586.1:0-2242 GCA_965368985.1 uncultured Spongiibacteraceae bacterium
AAAACGACTTTCAATTTCGTCTCCACGATCAAGCGCATGCAAAACACCGGCTGCTATTCGCCAAGGTTCTTTTGTCGCCTTATCACCGCCTGGCAATGGTAAAGGCTTAAAATGTCCCAAACGTTCGAAGCCTGCACCTTCAAGCTTTAACAATTCACCACCCCATAAACTACCATCAGTGCCCAGGCCCAGCCCATCCAGAGCCAAACCTATTACCTGCCCTTCAAGTTGATGCTCAGCCATAACAGCTGCAATATGCGCATGATGATGCTGTACAGTAATTACCTCACAACCGCTAGTCTCTGATATTTTTTCAGCAAACTGTGAGCTATAAAAATCCGGATGATAATCTCTTACTATCAACGTTGGCTCGATCTGAAACAGTTGCTGCATACTCGCAACCGTTTCATCAAAATAAGCGCAGGTAGCTGCATTACCAAGATCACCAATATAGGGAGAGACATAGGCATTGTTTTCACGGCTTAAACAGATAGTATTCTTTAAATAACCACCGACAGCCAGTATGGAAGATGTTGACTCTCGCAATTTAACTGCCTGTGGCGCCAAACCTCTTCCCCGCCTTATAACCCTTGATTGCGAACCCACACCATGAATCACCGAATCATCACAGCGATTGTTAATGTCGCGATCGTGTAGTAAATAGCCGTCTACCACCGCGGCCATCTTCCCAATGGTTTCTTCATTATCAATCAGCAAAGGCTCACCACTGGCATTGGCACTGGTCATCACCAATAATAAATCTTGTGCCTGATGCAACCAATCTGTATTTTCAGGGTATCCTGCAGCGGCGTGAAATAACAGATAGTGTATAGGCGTGTATGGGAGCATAACCCCAAGACTATTTAAATCAGGGGCAACACCCGGTATCAACTCATCACAGCTTGCTGATTTTGGTAATAAAACGATAGGGGCTGATTGAGAAGACAACAACTCCGCATTGTTATCATTGCAAACTCCAAACTGACTTAATGAGGCACGATTACAAGCCATAATTGCAAACGGCTTGCTAACACGTTGTTTTCTGCTGCGCAGATTTCCAACTGCCTTGCTATTACGCGAATCACATACCAGATGAAAGCCACCGATGCCCTTGATGGCAACAATGCCTCCCTGCTGAATACATGCCAATGCTTTTGCAACCGGATTAACTGAGTCACGATCAGCAAGCTCTCTCTCTCCATATATACTTAACCATGACAACCCTGGCCCACAATGCATACAACTAACAGGTTGTGCATGAAAGCGTCTATCGGATGGATTAGTATACTCTTCAGTGCAGTTACTGCACATGGGGAATGCTGACATCGACGTATTCACACGATCATACGGCAAGCGATTAACAATCGTATAACGAGGACCGCAGTTTGTGCAGTTGATAAAGGGGTGTAAATATCGGCGATTATTCTTATCAAAGAGTTCTGCCAGACAATCAGGACATATGGCTGTATCGGGAGTAATACCCAGTTTTACAGAGGTATTTTTACTGGTCAATATACTAAAGCAGCTATCATTGTTTAAGGATTGTTGATGTATTTCAATATGATCAACGATGGCTAACGGAGGAAGCTCATTGATTAAACGACGTTGAAAACATTTCAGCTTCTCTTCTTCACCTTGAACTTCAATTTTTACCCCTTCACCATCATTAATGACACTACCGGCTAATGATAGCTGTGTTGCCAGATGATAAACAAAGGGCCTGAATCCGACACCTTGCACCTGTCCCTGAATACTCATTTGATAACGATGCAATATTAGGCTACTCATATGATGCCATTCTATTGATGACCTTACGGATATTTGTTGCTTGTTTCTAACGTGATGCTTTGGCAACTGCCTGTTTCTCACTAATCCAGTGATACCATGTTGATAGTCCTTCACCGGTTTTGGCCGAGCATTGAATCACCTTGATGTCAGGGTTAATACGGCGCGCATATTCAATACATAGGTCAACATCAAAATCAAGATAGGGCAATAAATCTACCTTGTTTAACAACATCAACTCGGAGCCATGAAACATATCGGGGTATTTAATCGGTTTATCTTCGCCTTCGGTAACCGAGAGTATCACTACACGTGACTGCTCTCCCAAATCAAATGCTGCTGGACAGACCAGATTACCTACATTCTCGATAAAAATAGTATCTAACGTATCGACAGATAACTGTTCAAAAGCATGCCCCACAATATGGGCATCAAGATGACAGCCTTTGCCAGTATT
>CBDUPD010000587.1:0-2236 GCA_965368985.1 uncultured Spongiibacteraceae bacterium
GCGGGGATTACTTGTATTCAAAGAATGGGATTCGATAAAACAACCATTAAAGATATTGCCAAAGAATCGAGCATTGCCCGGCAGACTGTTTACAACTATTACAAAAACAAGAGCGAACTGATTTCTGATGCTTTTAGAAGAGAGGGGATAAACCTTGCGGCTCAATCAGCTGACTTTTTATCAGCTTTTGGTACAGCAGAAGAGATGTTCGTTCAGGGCTTTTTATATATTTATAAGAACTTCCCTAATAATCCTGTTCTGTCACTATTACTAGAGCCTGGAAACAGTTTTTTGCAGAAAGTCGGTATGACCTATTACCCTTTCGAATTCTTTTGTTTAATAGCTTTTGAGCCAATATTTGAAAGATATCCTTATTTAAAAGAAAGCTCTGAAGATATATCTGAATTGTGGCTGAGAAATGTATTGTCCTTTCTCTCTTTACCAAATGCCAACACAAAGACTGAGAAACAGTTGGAGCAATATGTTAGAAAAAGGCTAATACCAGGCTTGGGATTAGAGGAAGAGTGATAAAGAACACGGGAACAGGCCTTGTCTTACCTTCAAGACCTTCCTGATAGTTTCGGTCAACCATTTGAAAGGCAGCTTTGGGGATGTAAAGCTGCCATATTAAGATTACTATTTAGGTACTGCTTCCTCTCTGTCTCTTTCCTGCCACATTATTATACATTCCCTAATTGCAGCTATAGAGTTATTTCAATAGCCAATACTCACATTTAATTAGTATCATTATTTTTATCTGTTTTTCTTATGTATTTGGCATGCACACCTCGACTAAAGGCCAGTGTATTTTCTTCGAGAAAATCAATTCCGTATAATATCAATACTGTGATAACAGCAAATTTTACCGCTTGCGCATGATGCCCCATAGAAATAACTACACCTATCGCAGCCAGCATCCAGATTGTGGCAGCTGATGTCACACCAATAACAGTGCCATCTTTTGAGAGCATTACCCCTGCACCCAAAAAGCCCACACCCGTAATTACCTGACCAATAACCCGTGATTGATCAACCATTGTCGAGGTTAACAACAATGAAGAAGCCAGGAAAATATAGGTACCCATGGTAATAAGTGTTGCTGTTCGTATTCCGACAGGCTTGCCTCTTAACTGCCTCTCAAGACCTATTAGCGAACCACAAATCATGGCAGTCACTATAGAAACCCAATCATAGGGTGCCATCGAAAAAACTTCATTTGCATTCAATTTCTATTTCCTCTAACAGACTGCTTTAATCTGACCAAACATCTCTGACAAACCCAGCGAATCAAGTTCACCAGAAACGAACGCCCTGATTGCTTCGGGGCTATCCAGTAACATCGCCTGATTACTGATTCTTTGAGCATCCGCCAAAGAAAGACTTCTAATTAACCACTTGATATAGGGCAGTTTAACTGCGCTCATGCTCAGTGTTTTTAACCCCATTCCAATAAGCAATATGACAGCAATAGGATCTGTTGCCATCTCCCCACATAAACTTACCGGCAAATCAGTGAGTTTTGCATTTCGTATAATACGTTTAATTTCATGAATAACAGCAGGATGAACATGATCATACTTATTGGCAACCTGGGCATTATTTCTGTCCATAGCCAACAGATATTGGCTTAAATCGTTAGAGCCAATCGACAGAAAATCAATTTTATCTGCCCAGAATGCTATTTGAGAAATGGCGGCGGGCACCTCTACCATAATACCCACTGGTGGCTTCTCAATAAACACACCTTCTTCTCTCAACTGTGTGCACGCATCAGATAATAGTGCCAAAAATTTATCAACTTCATTACAAGAAGTTACCATGGGTAGTAAAATATTCAGGTTTCTGCTCTGTTCTGCAGCACGCAACATAGCTCTGATTTGAGTCATCAGCAGTTGGCTATTATCCAGAGAAAATCGAATACCACGCCAGCCCAAAGCCGGATTTTCTTCATCCTTAAACCGGAAATAAGGCAACTGTTTATCACCGCCGATATCCAGTGTACGCATATATACAGGTTTACCCTTATAAGCCTCTAGCACTTTCAGGTAAACTGAGACTTGTTCATCCTCTGTAGGAAAACTATCGTGTACCATAAACGGTATTTCGGTACGGTAAAGCCCAACACCCTGAGCACCATTTTTCAAACCTGGTGAGAGATCAGCCAGTAAACCTGTATTGGTATAGAGTTCAATAATATTACCATCAAGTGTAACTGCCTGTTCATCTCTTAGTTTCA
>CBDUPD010000588.1:0-2213 GCA_965368985.1 uncultured Spongiibacteraceae bacterium
TAGAGTATTTTCAGGCCGAAAAAATAATTAATACAAGTTTTTAGAATGCTGCCGAAATCAAAGAGTGGCAAGGTGTATAAGGTGATAGTATGAATACAGTTCTCAAGTCAAAAGTTGGCATAAAAAGACTGCTGAAGCTAACGGTTTTAGTGCCTGTTATTTTGTTGACAAGCTGTATGGAAACCATTTTTGGTGTTCAGTTTCCTCAAAATGGACAGGTCTATGTAGGAGAAGAATTGGTAGATTTTATTATTACCTATACTACCCCCATTACAAAAGCCGATGTTTACCTTAACGGTGTAGATATTAGTGCTGATTTTGATTATGGCCCTTCATCTGCAACAGCCAGCATTCTGAATATTAAAAAGCATATTAAGCAAGGTTCAAACACACTGATAGTTGACCCTTTGGCTTTTGGGCCAACAGTAACATTTATGGCTGATACTGCTGGCCCTGAAATTACTTTAAACTGGGGGGCGACAACAGGAAGCACTTCAGTTGAAATTGCCGGGGTTGTTCGTGATCCGTCAGAGGTGGATAGTCTTACATTAACGCTTTATGAAATTCAGGATATCGATGCTGAGACAGGAGAGGTAACCAAGACGGCCTCTGCGCCTCTGGATATTATAGTTGCAGCTGATGGTACTTTTTATGAGCCAGCTGTAAATATATCAGCTGGAGTGAGTATCTATAGCTTTCGAGCAATCGATGAGCATGGGTTTGAGTCAACAAAAGAGTTTCTGGCTGACAGTAATGAAATAACCAGTCAGGCGCTTTCCGGTGCAGTAAAAGTGGCTGTTGGGGATACTTTTGTTGAGTCTCTGAGGCCAGTTATAGCTAGTTCATTATATACAAGCCTGCAAGATATCCCGATTGATGTTCGACATCAATGTTGGAATGATCCTAACAAAGATGGTCCGGCATCACAGAACCCAAATGGTGGTTTTTGTGCTACTAATGGTGGGGCAGGAACAAGTACGGCTCAGGATGGTAGTACGTTTAATCCTGGCTTGAACCCGATTCCGATTTCCTTGCTCGGTATCAATATGATAGCTATTGTTGAGCGTCTGTATATGGTTAATACATCGACTGCCTTGTTGAATCGTTTCAAGATTGAAGCTAATAATCGACTGGATCTGGATCTGGTATTGACTGATTTGACAGTGGCGCTTGAGATTGATGATATCTGTATTCTTTTTATCTGTATTGATGATACAAAAATGGGTATGTCTATTGCGCGTACTGTTGTTGATTCTGGTGTTGATATTCAGGCAGTTAACAAAAAGCTTGATGTTGAACTGGTTGATTCAAACTTTGTGTTAGATGGCATTGATGTTGATAACCTGACGGTATTAGGAATCAATTTAACAGGTATTGGTGATCTGATTATACCGCTATTGGAAGGGGTAATTGGTGGTTTATTGCCTGATATTATTAATCCCATTCTTGAAGATAACCTGAATAAAATTGTTATCGGACAGAGAATACTGGATAAGGAAGACCTGAATAAGGCTTATTTTGACTGGGCATTGAATGTTGAAACATTGAAAACGGATAACCTGTTTGGCGCAGGCAACCCTTATGATTTGGTGGTTGGTTTAGAGATGGTCTTTGATTTGCTAACAGCTGATCCGTTGGTTAGGCCGACTTTGGGTTCTCGTTATGTTGAAGACCCAGTTGACTCTGATGATATTTTCAATGCTTTGGCGGGTTCCAACTTGTCAGTAGCGGTAAGCTCGAACGCGCTGAACCAGGCATTTAACTCGCTCTATGGGGCAGGCTTAATGCACTTTTCTCTGGTCGATGGTGAGGTGTCTTATGGTGCAAACCCATTGGAACCTGCCGGTACAGATGGGCAGACGAGGGTACGTTTGTATCCTGAATCTCCGCCTTTCTTCACATTGGAATCTTTGTCCGGAGGTGCTGGAGGGAAAGCCAAGGCAAGTGTCGGTTATGACTCGGCAGTATTACATTTTGACCTTAACGAAGAGGGTGTTTGGAAAGAACAGTTACGTTTAGGGGTGAGTCTGAGTATTGCTGCAAGTATTGACCAGGAAGACAATACAGTATTGCTTGGAATTTATGGTACACCTGAGTTGAATATTCACACCATGGTAAATAATACAGCAGTACCTGTAACCCAGGGTACTTTACAGTTTATTGTGAACGCAGTAACATCATACTTCCTTCCGCAGATTACTGATAATTTTATT
>CBDUPD010000589.1:0-2208 GCA_965368985.1 uncultured Spongiibacteraceae bacterium
AAATGAGATTAAAGATAATACAAAATAGACAGATCGTTGCTGGTTATTTTTAGCCCTTTTAAGTGTGAATGTGGCTAATACAATATATGCAATTAGCCCAAACACTTTGGCTGTTAGCCAGGGGGTAATAAAAGGGTATTGCTCGATGGTGATTGCCAAAACGATAGCGCAAATGAGAAGAGCGGTATCGTTGATATGTGGTAATACCCGGGTGACTTTGTGATTGAGCAGGGCGGATTCTTGAAAAGCCCATATTGCCCGCAGAATAAATCCCGATATTGAAAGAAGCGCGCATAACATATGGGTGTATTTTATAGTTTCATACATTTCTTTTCTTCCCTGGCTTACAGAATCTTTTTAACTTCACATTCAAGTTCACCGTTGGCTAGTCTGGCAGTTACGATATCGCCGGGTGAAGTTTGTTCTTTGTTGCGAATGATGTGATTTTTATTGTCGCTAATAATGGCATAGCCACGTTGAAGTGTGGCTAATGGACTAACAGTTTCCAGTAGTTGTGCCTTTTGTCCGAGTCTGTTTTTTAGTTCATCTATTTGCTGTTGTATACTTGTTCGCAACATTTGATGAAGTTGTGTTAGCTCATCTTTATAGTCATTAATAGCAGGAGATGGATGATTCTGTTTAAAGCGTTCAATCAGCATTTGTAATTTATGGTTTTTTGAAAGCTGTATTTGTTGCTGGCGGTTGATGAGCTGTGTTTCCAGCTGATTAAAGCGCATGTGGTATTGCTGTAATCGTTCACCCGGGTGTCTAAGTGTGTTTTGTAATAGAGATAGCTCTTTTTGGTGTTGCGCAAGGCAGCTTTCCATCTTGTGTGCTAAATGCTGTTCGTAATAATCCAGTTGTTGGTTAAGTGCGTTTTGATCAGGGCTGATGATTTCAGCAGCAGCTGAAGGCGTGGGAGCCCGCAAGTCGGCGACATAATCAGCAATGGTTGTATCAACTTCATGGCCAACAGCACTGATGACTGGTATCTTGCAGTTGAAAATAGCCCGGGCAACAGACTCTTCATTAAATGGCCATAAATCTTCAAGAGAGCCACCGCCTCGACCAAGAATAATGGCATCGATGGCATCAATTTCTTCGGTGTTCCAGCGTTCAGCCATAAGCAGGGCTGAACAGATTTCACTGGCGGCACTTTCACCCTGCACAGTACTTGGTATCAAGGTGATTTTCAGTAATGGATAGCGTTCTCTTAATACGCTGAGAATGTCATGGATGGCAGCACCTGTGGCTGAAGTAATAACAGCGATATGTTTTGGCTGTTTGGGAATGGGTTGTTTGTGTTGGGTTTCGAAAAGTCCTTCGGCATTTAATTTTATTTTTAATTGTTCAAATTGGCGCTGCAAGGTGCCTGCTCCGGCTTCTTCGAGGTAGTCGGCAATTAACTGGTATTCACCACGCCCCTCATAGATGCTGACTGAACCACTAAGTATTATCTGCATGCCATTTTCAATATTGCAGCGAATCAACCGGTTTTTGTTGCGAAACATGGCGCAACGTACCTGGGCTTGCTGATCTTTTAGGGTAAAATACCAATGTCCGGAAGCCGGACGGGCATAATTGGAGATTTCTCCAGTGACTTGTACCTTGCCAACGTGCATTTCTAATACGCCTCGTGCGTATTGATTTAGCTCGCTGACGCTTAAAACGGGATTTTCTGTGCTGTTTTTGATGCTCATAGGCAATTTTTATGAAATAAAGTGGTCAAAATGGCTCTTAGGCTCTAATCAACATTTACTGTTCAGTGTCTAGAAATTATAATTGGTCGATTATACCGAACCAACAGCTAATAAGCTTTAAGGTGTTTTCAGATGTTACGAATTCGAGAAGAAGCGCTCACCTTCGATGATGTATTGCTTTTACCTGGTTATTCAGAGGTGACTGCCCGCGACGTGTGCCTGAAAACCAAGCTAACAAAAGAAATTACCCTTAATATTCCTCTGGTTTCTGCCGCCATGGACACGGTTACCGAAGCGCGCCTTGCTATTGCGATGGCACAGGATGGTGGCATAGGCATTATTCACAAAAGCATGTCGATTGCCGAGCAGGCGAGTCAAGTGCTTATGGTGAAGAAGCATGAGAGTGGTATCGTTAAAGACCCAATCACTATTCAGGCTGATGCCTCTATTCGAGATTTGCTTGAGTTAAAAGACAGGCACAATATTTCAGGTGTTCCAGTTTTGCAGG
>CBDUPD010000590.1:0-2193 GCA_965368985.1 uncultured Spongiibacteraceae bacterium
CAATACCCTGCTTCGATCAAAAGTATCTGATTATTCACTTTATGAACCATGGGATATGGAGCTGGTTAATCTTTCCATAGAGATTGAGAACTATCGTCTTTCGTTTTTGAAAAAATATCATAGTGTCTTACAGTCAACGGTATCAGCTCTTGATGAGCAGCTAAACTCCAATAGCATATATTATAAAAATGGCTGGGGAATCGAGCGTATTGATTTTAAGGATATTATTGATAATACAGACCATCAGCCACTAGTAACTGCCGAGCTTCTGTCAGCTCTCAGGCAGCAATTTGAAAGAGATTGTAAATATCAACGAACACATATTGGCCCGCACAGAGCTGACATTCAGATCAGGGTGAATAAGAATGATGTTAAAGACATCTATTCCAGAGGCCAGAAAAAAACATTGGTTGCCGCTATGAAGCTGGCACAGGCAAAAGTGGTTAAATCAACGACCAACAAGAAGCCTGTATTATTGCTTGATGACCTACCCTCTGAATTAGACAATGATCATCTAGCGCGGTTTTTGAATTATGTTGCTAATGAAGAGTACCAATGCTTTATAACAGCAGTAGATGATCGTGTTTTTAACAATAATAGCGATGTAAAAGCGCGGATGTTTCACGTGGAACGTGGTAAAATAAGCCCAGCAAACGCCCAAGGAGACTCGCAATAATGAGCGAAGAACAAAACTACGATGCTTCCAATATAAAAGTATTAAAAGGTCTGGACGCAGTTAGAAAGCGTCCGGGTATGTATATTGGCGATACGGATGATGGTACAGGTCTGCATCACATGGTTTTCGAAATAGTCGATAACTCAATTGATGAGGCATTAGCCGGACACTGTTCAGAAATCAGGGTAATCATTCACCCTGATGAATCAGTTACCGTATCTGATAATGGCCGGGGCATCCCGACCGAGATTCATGATGAAGGAGTCTCTGCCGCAGAAGTTATCATGACGGTGCTGCATGCCGGAGGTAAGTTTGATGATAATACTTATAAGGTTTCCGGTGGTTTACACGGTGTAGGTGTCTCTGTTGTTAATGCCCTTTCTGAAGAGTTACGCATGACAATACGCCGCCAAGGTAAGGTACATGAGCAGATATATCGCCATGGTGTGCCTCAAGCCCCTTTGGCAGTTATCGGAGACACACAAGAAAGTGGCACCGAGGTAACCTTTACTGCATCTAGTGAAACATTTACCAATATCGAGTTTCATTTTGATATTCTGAGTAAACGTCTGCGTGAGTTATCTTTCCTTAATTCAGGTGTACGCATTGTTTTAAAAGATGAGCGTTCCGGAAAAGAAGAGACTTTTCATTACGAAGGTGGTGTGAAGGCATTTGTTGATTATTTGAATCAAAATAAAACAGCGATTAACCAGGTCTTTTACTTTTCTACTGTCAATGAAGAAGGTATTGGTGTCGAAGTGGCGATGCAGTGGAATGACAGCTTTCAGGAAAATCTCTACTGTTTTACCAATAATATTCCCCAGCGAGATGGCGGCACACATCTTGCCGGTTTTCGCTCTGCACTGACTCGCAGTTTGAATACTTATATAGAGAGAGAAGGTTTAGGTAAAAAAGATAAAGTGAATACAACGGGTGATGATGCACGGGAAGGCCTGACTGCAATTATTTCAGTAAAAGTACCTGACCCCAAGTTCTCATCACAAACCAAAGATAAGTTGGTTTCTTCTGAAGTAAAGACGGCGGTTGAACAAACCATGAATGCTGAATTTACTGACTTTTTGATGGAAAGCCCGGCAGAAGCAAAAATTATTGTACAAAAAATGCTCGATGCGGCACGTGCAAGAGAAGCTGCACGAAAAGCCCGTGATATGACACGTCGTAAAGGCGCACTGGATATTGCAGGATTACCCGGTAAACTGGCAGATTGTCAGGAAAAAGACCCTGCTCTTTCAGAACTATATCTGGTGGAGGGTGATTCTGCTGGTGGTTCAGCCAAACAAGGTCGTGACCGTAAGGCGCAAGCTATTTTGCCGCTGAAAGGTAAAATTCTGAATGTTGAGAAAGCCCGTTTTGATAAAATGCTTTCTTCAGTAGAAGTTGGAACCATAGTGACAGCTCTTGGTTGCGGTATAGGCAGGGAAGAATTTAATATTGAAAAACTGCGTTATCACAGCATTATAATCATGACAGATGCTGATGTTGATGGTTCACATATA
>CBDUPD010000591.1:0-2186 GCA_965368985.1 uncultured Spongiibacteraceae bacterium
GAAGTTTGTCAGGTGTTAAACAATGGAGCTGAGTGCGAAATTGAAGAATAAATAAAATTTAGACTATTTTATTTACTCCAAAATTCAGCATCATGGAGGACATACAAAAAGCGCTCAAAGCAGATCTATCAAGTGAGACAGATTTCTTGGGCGCTTTTTACCCCCCATAACACGCTCATGAATATACAAACAACCGTCAACATCTAACTGCCTTGGAGAAAGGGGTTTAAAATGCATATACGAGCACTCATCACATTAGCGATAGCACTAATTATGGGAGGGTTAACCGTTTTCCTGATTAACCACTACCTCCAAAAAGAAGTAACAACCAGGGCTGCCTCAAAGGTTATTAACACTGTCCCTGTTGTTGTTGCCGCAACTAACCTGAAATATGGCCAGAAACTTGAAAAGCTGCAGTTAAAAACTGTTGAATGGCCGTCGACATTTATACCCGAAGGTACCTATAACAATATTGATATTGTTATTGGCGCAGAACCTCCTGTCGTTTTGACCGAGATTCGTGCAGGGGAGCCTATTCTTCCATACAAACTTTCTCCTCATGGCGCACGAGGTGGCTTACCTGCCAAGATACCTGAAGATAAACGTGCTATCACAATAGCCGTTAATGAAGTGAAAGGTGTAGCCGGATTTATTATGCCCGGCGATTATGTTGATATTTTGCACTCTACCAATGTTGGCCGGGTTGATCAAAAGATGGTTACCAGAATCATAATGCAGAATACTCAGGTTCTCGGCATAGACCAGATTTCCGAAGAAGAGACGGATAAACCACGTGTTGTTAATGCGGTTACTTTACTGGTTACCCTGCATGATGCCCAACGATTAACACTTGCACAACATCTCGGTGAACTTAATCTGGTGCTTCGAAACGAGTTTGATGCTTCGATTCTGGAAGAAAAAATGGTTTCTTTCAAAGAGCTGCTAACTGTTGAACCGGAACGTCAAATCAAGGTAACCAAACGTATTAGAAGACCAAGACCTGTAGATACCCGTGCAAATGTTGAAGTTATCAGAGGGCTGGAAGTAACCAACCAGAAAGTTAACCAGACTGATGCTCAAGAACAACAAACCAAACCTGCTGTAAACCAGGCACCACAATAAAGGGAGATGGTAATGAAAACCTGTCTTAACTCAAGCAAGATAATATCAAGACTGGCATGCGTCATGCTGCTTGCCTTGGCAACCGCTTCGTTTGCAGCAGAAACCGTGCAACTGGAATTCGGTGCAGAGGGTAAAGAATCTGAGCTACGCCTATCGATAGGCAAGTCTCAAATTATACAATCAAGAACGGCGCTGGAGCAGGTTGTTATTGGCAGCCCAAAAATTGCCGACATAAAACTTCTTTCTTCTCGTCAGGTTTTAATACTGGGTATCGCTCCAGGAAGAACCAATCTGGTTTTTCGTGACAAACAGAAAAACCTTATTGCCGTAATGGATGTTGTCGTAGGCTACGACCTCAATGGCATAAAACGCAAACTTTCCGAACTTCTACCAGAAGAAAGCAATATTCAGGTTAGAGGCTCTAACCACTCTGTAATACTTTCAGGACAAGTTGAAAGCATACTGGCTATGGATCAAGCCGTTAATGTTGCCAAAATCTATGTTCCTAAAGAGAGTGTTATCAACCTACTGGAGGTTGCAGGCGGACAGCAGGTCATGCTTGAAGTACACATTGCTGAAGTGTCAAGACATTCACTACGAGAGCTAGGTGTAAGTCTAACTTATGTGGACAATGATGGTGGCCTGGGACTTTTCCAAACCAACAGTATTGCTGGCAGCATACCGTTTGGCAGCTTCTTTGCAGACAGCAGTACCAGCAGTGGAACAAAGTCACTGAGCGGCAGACTTAATGCACTTGAAGAGCAAGGCTTATCAAAAACTCTTGCCGAACCAAACATTGTTGCCATGTCAGGTCAGGAAGCCAGTTTTCTGGCTGGCGGCGAGTTCCCCATCATATTCCTTACAGATGATGACGACGATGATGACAATGTCAGCAAGTACAGGGTTGACTATAAAGAGTTCGGGGTAGGTCTCAAATTTACACCGATTGTTTTAAGCAACAAGAAAATCAATATCAAATTAAGCACTGAAGTTTCAGCTATTGATAGCAGCGCTGGTTTTGTTGTACCTCTATTCCTGACTCGTCGAGCAAGCACCACTATCGA
>CBDUPD010000592.1:0-2185 GCA_965368985.1 uncultured Spongiibacteraceae bacterium
TCTCATGCTGCTCAACACCGATATCATCCATTGACTCAACACCCATCCAATCGAGTAAAGTCTCATGATCTTTGGTTAATCCGAACTCATTAACGAAGTCTTTTTCTATCTCAAGGAATAGATGACCAGTCTCATGCAAGAATGATGATAGGTCAGAAGCTTCGCGTAACTTTATGATTCTTTCGCCGTTGTCTTTTAGCAGGATTTCGGCAAGTGGTTCTTTTTTGTTTTGGTAATAAGTCCCATCAGCTGCAGCAAACGCCTTACCTGCATCTGTTAAGTCATCACTATGTTTTACAGAATAATCTTCTCTCGCTCTTTTTAATAAGGTAGCCGCTATTTTTTCGCGTCTATTATCTGCTTTCACATAAACATTTTGTATTGTAGCTTTTTTTGATCTTTGGCTTGGGAACCCTATCTGTAATGCGCCAATAGCCTCACCATCTTTATAAGCTACGTATCTTAATGATTTTCGCTTTGAGTCTTTTGCTGAATCAGATGAAAATATTTTCAATCCTGCATCTTCAAAAATCAACGTTTCTTCACCAATCATAGATGACTGACTAATGCCAGAAAGCAATGTATTTTCTACACCACCACCCTGATACAGACTCTGCTCTTGCTGCTCAGCCTCTACCATCTCATCATTGACCGCCTCTACTGTAACCGCGTCTTCATCCCATATGACGTAGTTGTGAGTGCCACCTTCAAGCGCACCATACCTAGCTTGCATTAATTCTGGTGATGGGTCAAAGTCGCTGAAGTTATTACCAAGAACTGCAGATATAGCTTGTGCAGGATAATCAAAACCTAACCAATCATCTTGTTCTAAAGCTTTTAATAATGATTCATTCTTATCTGAGAATGCGCCTGTATTAAATAACTCTGTAACATCCTCAAATTCTGCACTGTCAGGAAGCTCATTCCTGAATTCCTTAACCACTTCTTTATATGGTCTATTTCTACTTTCACCGTCAAGATATCGAAGACCTTTGATGCCATATGAATTCAATAAATGCGATGCTGCTTCGTCTGATTTTACTAGTTCAGATATGTATTTATAATACTCTTCGCCAGTCATCTCTTCGCCAACATTGGCTATATCAAAATCACCCTCACCAGTTTTTTCATATAAATTCCAAATAATATCCTTTATAAAATCACTCTGCTCACTCAATGGCTTATCGTAATCAAGCAATTCATTGTCTTCAGGGATGTCTACTTGGTACAGATTGCCTTTAACCTCGTGTTTTATATCAGCATCACGAATGTTAGATATAGCTTCTATTCTTTCTTTAGACTCACTTATTAGGCTTTCGAGTTTTTTTCGTCTACTATCCGTATCTGATAATTTATCTAGACTTTCGGCAGAACGACTAATTACTCCTTCGGCTTCGCTTTGCATGTCATCAAAGTTTCTGCCATTAGAAATAACAGCGTTTACAATATCTCTTTCAACTTTATTATATTCATCCAATGACTTGCCGTTTATTGTAATCTCTTCACCTGCCAAAGTTCTTTGATAGAACTCAGCTACACTCCTACGACCTGCTAGATAAATCCCCCAACCGTAAGCCTGAGCACCTTCACCTGTACCCATTGCTTCAAGAGAGAATTTATCAAACTTATGTGGAGTGCCGTGATAGGCTGATTGCGCCAACAGATTAGGACTTGCTGCATAGTCAGGGTCGAAGGCTGCGTTTATTGATCTATACTGTTCTGGTTTAAATGCGATATATGTCACTCCATCAGAGTCAGGTAAAGCAACACCATCATATCCACGAGAGATGATCTCATCGATACCAAGATTTTCGTATTCTTTCCATCCAGCAGGGTTTTTAATATTGTGATATAAGTCTTTAATAACGCCACGCCCTTGAGCGCCAACCTCTCCAGCCTCAACATTACTCTTATTGGTTGTTGACCAAAACTGCGTTCCTATAGCTCTATCAGGATCAAATGCCTCAAAATCTTCAGCGGTACCGTGGTAAACAACTTGATCTACATCAAATCCCATCTCACGCGCCCGAGCCATACGAGACTCTTGAGACATATCAAGACCTTTCTCTTTTGCTCGAATCCATTCATCAGCACCTACAATGTCATCACCTTCAAACCCAGCTTTCTTAGCCTGCTCCAATATCTCGCCATTGTCATCAATCTCAGTACGAGGGCCAACAATGGT
>CBDUPD010000593.1:0-2179 GCA_965368985.1 uncultured Spongiibacteraceae bacterium
GGTGGTTTTCTGGTTTCCCAGATGATGCCATCACGTAACACCTGGCAGGGTAAAATCGCTCTTATAAAAGCACTATTTGGCTACAACACAGGTTATGTTTATGAATGGCAACCTGACAACATGCAACTCGCTAAAGTACCTAAATCAGACGCATCGCTGGCTAATGGAATATTACTATCGAGTGATCAAACCACTATTTATCTTAACAGCTACTTTAGCAATGAGATTATTTCTATTAACAGGCAATCAGGGGAACGCGATATCATTGCCAATATTCCCCACCCTGACAATTCAACCTGGACAAGCGATGGCAAAATTCTGGTAGCTTCACATCTCGGCAAAACGCTTGAGATTGTTAGCTGTGATGTGCAAACTGCCGACAAAAACTGTGTTGTGCCCTTTCAGATTATTTCTGTCGACCCAAAGACAAAAGAAACAAAAGTATTACTAACACATACCCAACAACAAATACCTATCGCCACAACCGGCCTACTTTTGAACAAACAGTTATTTCTGGGCACCTATTCAGGAAACAGAGTTAGTCGAATGAATATAAGCGATTGAAATTAAAAAGCTTACATACATAACCCCCTGAAACACTCACGAAATAACCCGTTTCAATTTCAGGAAGAAAATCAAAAATAATGCTATTATTGGTAATAAGAGTGAACGGTTCACATCAGGCTTTGATAGGTGGCCGATTGTGGTTTTGCATATTATTACCAGCCAAAACTGACGCAGAGAGTACATAGATGAGAACAACACATACGTTTCTATATATTCATGATGATCGAAATAGCAAAGTTCTGCTTCGAGATCTCTTGAAAAAATACTCAACCATAGAATTATTAACCGCGAAAGGTGCCGAAGAGGGTATCGAACTTGCCAGAAAGGAAGTTCCCGTCGTTATATTTATAGACACTCATCTCCCAAAAATGAATGGCTATAGTACTGCCAAAATCCTGAGGAAAGACCAGGCTTTTCTTAAAACTCGCTTAATTGCCTTATGCGATGACAGAGAGAATGACACCATGGAAAAATGTCTGAATTTTGGTTTTAATGAAAGCATTGAAAAACCAATCACGCACCAACATATTAACCATATAATAGACAAGCTAAAATAATTAGTTAGACAATTTCGGATGACGGCTAAAAAAGCTGTCTTACACTTGTATCCAGGTAGTAGAAAAAGCTCAATACAGTCATCATTTTCACCAGAACATCAGTTTTGACATTTTGATGGAATGGATATTCCGTATGTTGGTTTCATTAATTACTATACTCAGCCCTAATATCGAAACTGAAGACAATCTGCGCATTATGCTTAAAAGCACGATGCTTCCTGTACCAACCATCAACTAAGTAGAAATACTTAATCACATTTCACTTCCTGTAATAAAGTCCGGTTTTTTCTTGCAGCCTTGAGAATATAGACAATACTAATTATTAGAAATTTATCCTGGCCACCAAATAACTAATGACAAACCACACCGGCTCGACTTTATATTACAGAATTTTATTCAAGGAACTCAAACGCAACAATATTAACCGTGAAGATTTTTTGTCGACATTGGGCATATCAATGGATGATATTAAAGATCAGGGAGTCCGGCATCCCATTGAAAAGATTTTAACGCACTGGAAAGCTGCCGAAAATTTGATTCATAGCCCCTCTATAGGCATTGAATGTGGCAGATATGTACACCCCGCAGATTATGGCCTTATGGCACCCGCATGGATGAGTAGCACAAGTCTCGGAATGAGCGTTCAATTTATGCACAATTATAAGCAACTGATGTGTGAAGCCTTTATAAGCACACTAGACAAACAACCAGAAAACACAGTATATACACTTCGGGTCGAAGATCTAACTCCCGAGGAAGCCCGCCACTTGGTAGAGTTTGACTTCAGCTCAGTTGTCTATCTGGGTTACTCTCTTATTGACCCAAAAGATAAAAGCTCCATGCAAGCGACTGAAGTCCATTTTGCTCATTCTGCCGCAAGAGATGAAAAATATTACGAAGAAGTATTTGGCTGCCCTGTAAAATTTAACCAGCCAACTAACTGCATGACCATCCCCAATGCAACATTAGCGATACCCATACATACCCCCAACAAAGTAATACGTGAAGCCATAACTAAAATTCTTGATGACACAGTAAAAAATGAGCTTGATGGT
>CBDUPD010000594.1:0-2166 GCA_965368985.1 uncultured Spongiibacteraceae bacterium
TGGATCAAGGGAGACCCTGTTCCGGAGAAGGTACAAATATTCGCCTATCAGATTGGAATAGCAGTTGTTTTGTCCATAATGATTTTGGCTGTTGTAAATGATATAGGTCGGTTATAACTTCCTGGTAACTATTGTTAATGCTGAAAAAGGTTTTTGCAGTTGTACTTTTTTGTCTTTCGCCATGGGTTTTGGCTGAAGATGATTTTGTTATTTCCGATATTCGTGTAGAAGGATTACAGCGAATTTCGGCCGGGACAGTATTTGCTGGCCTTCCCTTTAATATCAATGATCGGGCCAGCCCCGAACTGGTTCGCGAAGCAATCAGTGTTCTGTTTCGTACCGGCAACTTCAATCATGTAGAAATGGGTCGCGATGGCGATGTATTGGTTGTTATTGTCCATGAGAGACCATCTATAGCTGATATAGAGATAGAAGGTAATAAGGCGATTAAAACCGAAGACTTAATTGATGGTTTAAAACGCTCAGGGTTGTCTGAAGGTCTGGTATTTAAAAGGGCAACGCTTGAAGGTATCCGTCTTGAACTTCAGCGACAATATGTTGCACAGGGGCGTTATGATGCCCAGATTATAGCCGAGGTAGAAGCTTTGCCCCGAAACAGGGTGTCTCTTCATATTGATGTTGATGAAGGCTCGGTAGCAAAAATCAAGCATCTCAATATTGTCGGTAATAAAAAATTCGAATCTGAAGAGCTGCTAAATCTGTTTGAAATGTCATCAACGGGCTGGTGGTCATGGGCGACCAGTGATGATAAATATGCTCGTGAACGTTTGCGAGGAGATCTGGAGAAACTTGAATCATTTTACCGTGATCAGGGGTATCTAAAGTTTTCTATTGACTCTACCCAGGTTTCACTTAGCCCTGAAAAAGATGCTGTTTTTATTACCGTGAATATTATTGAAGGTGATATTTACCATGTTAGTGGTATCAAGCTTTCGGGTGACATCATATTTCCTGAAGACGTCATGAAAAGACTGGTTCTATTGAAAGCGGAAGATACCTATTCACAGCAAAAAGTTACCTTTACTGAGGAGCTATTGGCCAAGCTACTGGGTAATGATGGTTATACATTTGCCAAAGTAAGAAGCTACCCTGAGATTAATGAAGAGGATCATACCGTTGAGCTGACATTTTTTGTTGACCCGGGTAAGCGTACTTATGTTAATCGTATTGAATTCTATGGAAATGTCGTAACCAAAGACGAAGTTCTGCGTCGTGAGATGCGTCAAATGGAAGCATCAAGGGCATCGGGCCAGAAAGTGGAACAATCACGTATTCGACTGGAACGCTTGGGTTATTTCAAAACTGTTGAATCCGAGATGGTAGAGGTGCCTGGGCATGATGATCTAGTAGATATTGTATTTAATGTTGAAGAACAGCATTCAGGAAGTATTGGTGCCAGTCTGGGTTTTTCTGATGGGTCGGGTTTGGTGCTTTCGGCAAATTTACAACAAAATAATTTTCTGGGTACTGGTAATAAGGTTGGTTTTGGCGTGACCAAAAATGATTATCAGATTCGTTATAGTTTTAACTATACAAACCCGTATTACACTATTGATGGTGTTAGTCGAGGTTTCAGTGTTTTCTATAAAGAAACAGACTTTGATAAGTTAGGTGTTGCTGAATATAGTTCTAACAGTTATGGGGCAGCAATCTCTTATGGCTATCCTATCAGTGAAACTGCACGTATTGGCTTTGGCTTTAGTTACAATCATATTGAAATTGAAACCGGACCTTTTGCTCCTCAAGAAGTTATTTCCAGTCCGGGCAATCAGGGCTATGACTACTATTATTTGTACAAGTTGATAGATGGCCTGGCTTTTCCTGTTGACGGGGTTGCTTACGATGTTGATTTAATCCCTGACGGAATCGATGCTGCTTTTACAGATCCCGAACCAGGGTTTATTGATGAGCATGGTGATACATATGATAGCTTCAGTGTTAATGCGAGTTTACGCCAATCAAAATTGAATAGGGGCTTGTTGCCTGATAAAGGATATTCCCAGGCAGTTTCTATTGAACTCAGCGTTCCCGGGGGAGACCTTGAATATTATAAAACGGTTTATGAAGGGCAGTATTTTATTTCTTTAATGGACGAAGTATCTATTCGTTTACATACCGAACTGGGTTATGGAGAGGGTTTTGGTG
>CBDUPD010000595.1:0-2166 GCA_965368985.1 uncultured Spongiibacteraceae bacterium
ATCCATTAGCTTGTTACGTGTGATTTCTTCGATAGTTGGATAGGACGCGGACTGTTCAGAGTGCATGTATTAATTTCTATTTATTAGTTGTATTGGGGTTAATCTAATCAGCCATCAAAGATAAACCGACTCTCTAATGATTCTTTACAATTTGTATATTAACATAAAAAAATACGACATACCTGTTGATTTGTCATATAAATATGACATATAGTCATTTGTGTCGTATTTTTGTAAATCTCATTGATCAGACTGTCAATTCAAAATGATTTGCAATATTGCTGAATATTTATGGCTTAACAAGGTGAAAAGAATGAATAAAGATTTTGATGTGATTGTTATCGGTTCCGGTTTTGGCGGAAGCACGTGCGCAGGTTTATTGGCAAAAAAAGGGTTAAATGTTCTGGTCGTAGAAAAAAACAATATTGCTGGTGGCAAGGCAATGAGCAATAACAAGAACGGTCATGTTTATTCACCTTGGCCAATTATGGGTGCCCCTGTTACCGATAACTGGTGTCAAAAAATATTGGATGACTTGGATGTTTCAGATCTGGCCACTCTAGTGGATACTCAAGCCGGAGCATATTACAAAACACCGGAAGGAAAATTTGTAGTTATGCCGCCTTCGGGTACAGATAGTTTAGATCCTACTGTCCTGTTTGATTGGCTCGATGTTCATCCAGATGAACGAGATGCAGCACTTGAGTTCGTCGCGAACATGACGCTTATGGCACCAGAAGATGTTGATAAACTGGAGGGTAGTGATTTTGATACATGGATTAAACAAGCCAACCTGCCTAACACGCTTTATGCCTTTATTGTTAGTCTCTGTTTGGATGGTATGTTTATGGTACCTGTAGACCAGTTAGATGCTTCTGAAGCTATATATGGTTTACAAGATATTTTCCTTCGTGGAGGCGGTTTATTTTGTGAAGGAGGCTACGGCAAGCTGGCAGATGCTTGTCTTGAAGCGGTACGCAAACATAACGGTACGGTTTTGATGGGTACCAAAATAGAAAAAATCATTATTGAAGAAGGAAAAGTAACCGGCATAAGAACCAAAAAAGGTGAGACATTCAAGGCACCAATTATCATCAGTAATGCTGGCATCCAGCCAACAACACTAAAACTTGTTGGAGAAGAGTATTATGATGACGACTATATTGAATATATAAAAGCGTTAGTTCCAAGCTACGCTTTATTGGGTTACCGGTATTTTTTAAGCAAACCAATTACAGAAGACGGCTTTGGCGTTGTGTTTTCTCAAACCAGTCCATGGAATACAGAGAGAATAGAGAAAGCAATAGCGGGTCAAGGTTCAAGAGAAGGTGTACTGTATTTCGAAGTACCGGCTAACTATGATAAAGGTGCAGCACCAGAAGGAAAGCAGATGATCCTGACCGGTTCTTTCTGTCCCCCAGATCCTAAAATGAGCAAAGAAGATATTAAAGCCTGGGCTGATGCAGGTGAAGAAATATTCTTTGGTTTATTTCCTGAAGTTAAAGACTTCATAGAAGAAAAAGACCTCTATACAACCAAAAGTGTATCCAATGCAACCAGAGCTGCAACGGTTGAAGGTGCTGGTGGTGAAACAGTAGGCCTTGCCCAGATAGTTGGCCAGTGCGGAAAATCCAAACCATCAATAAAGGCACCAATAGAAGGTTTGTATATTGTTGGTTGTGATGCTGGTGGTAGGGGTGTAGGTACCCAGCAGGCAATCATGTCAGGTTATACAGTGGCAGATGCTGTAAAAAAAGAATTTGATTGAGACCCTGATATGGATTTTAATCTGGAAACAATAAAACTGTTTATGCTCCCTTTTCCTGGGTGAAATATGAGTTATTGTTCGCCATGTTACTCATATTGGTCATTAATTAAAGGGGAAGGAATGAAGGATTTTTATTTGAAGAACTCTAATCACAGTGATAGGAGGCAGGCCTGCTTAGCATGCCATTTCTGAACGTCGTTGTTTTTTGCTATATGTCTGCTTTCAACAGCTCCTGGCATTATTAGGGTAATGTGTCTTTTTAAAGCCGAGTCCAGCACGACAAACATAAATATTACTCTGAATCCCCAATCAATTTTGAAAATGTACTATATTGGGCGAGTCTCAGGCACTAGAGAGTTAGTAATCCCGAATACGCGCTATATTGTCCCTTATCGAGT
>CBDUPD010000596.1:0-2152 GCA_965368985.1 uncultured Spongiibacteraceae bacterium
AATCTAGTACCTGTTTATATCACATTGTCGGGATAAATCCCGACCTACAAGTTGCGAGTCAGGATGAGCAACTTACTTCTAACTTTTTTCCCCAGTCAGGTGGTAGTTTTGCAAGCATTTCATGTTCTGTATGCTCATCAAATGGATCTTGTAATACTTTTAGCAAGTCATCCACCATGGTGAAGTCATCTGCATTAGCTTTTTCAATCGCCTGATGAGCCAGGTAATTTCGTAATATGAATTTCGGGTTTTTTAATTTCATCTTCTGTTGACGTTCGTCATCAACACTGTTTTCTTTTTTAAGTCTTGCGTCGTAGTGGCTTAGCCATATATCGAATGCATCCCTGTCTATGAATATATCCCTGAGTGTTGAGGGATGTGCGTTAGTGTAATGACTAAGTTGCCTAAAGAAAAACGAGTAGTCTTGTTTCTCGCTTGCCAACAGATCAAATAGCTTGCCTATAAGCGCGTGGTCTTCTTCATGTGATTCAGTGAGGCCCAGTTTTTCTCGCATTAGTTGGCTGTAGTGTTTAAAAAACAGCTCTTCATACTGTTGAAGTGTTGCCTTTCTGTCTTCTTCGTTGATCAGGGGGCTTAAAGCATACGCCAATGCATTCAGGTTCCATAAGCCAATAGAAAGCTGTTGGTTAAATGCATAGCGACCTGTGTGGTCTGAGTGATTGCAAATATATCCCGGGTTGAAATCATCAAGAAATCCGAAAGGGCCGTAGTCGAGGGTTAAACCCAGAATAGACATGTTATCAGTATTCATTACACCATGAGCGAAACCGGCAGCTTGCCATTTTGCAATCAGGGTTGCTGTACGCTGGCTAATCGTATCAAACCATTTTGCATAGCGTTGTGCTTTGTCGAGTGTGGCCAGTTCCGGGAAATGCTGTTCAATAACGTAGTCAGCTAACAGTTTTAGTTTGTCATGTTGTTTAGTATAAAAGAAGTATTCAAAATGGCCAAAACGAATATGGCTGGGTGCCATACGTAATAATGTGGCGGCGGTTTCAACTTCTTCCCTGTATACCGGTGTTGTGCTGTTGGCGATAGCCAGTGCACGTGTTGTTGGTATGCCAAGTCCATGCATGGCTTCAGAGCATAAGTATTCACGAATAGTGGAGCGTAAAACAGCGCGGCCATCACCCATGCGTGAATAGGGTGTAAGACCAGAGCCTTTGAGTTGTAGCTCCCATATCTGATGGTTTTTATTTTTTACTTCGGTAAATAATAATGCTCTGCCATCCCCTAATTGAGGTGAATAGCCACCAAACTGGTGACCGGAATAGACTGTCGCCAAGGGTTTTGATGACTCGGGTAATTTTTCGCAGGCCATGATTGATAGAAATTCATCACTCAATAGCGCATCCTTATCAAGGTGAATAAGCTTTGCTGCTTGTGGATTAATGCTCACAAGCTTGGGGTTATCGATAGCAAAGGGTTTTACTGTTGAATAAAAGTCATCAGGTAAACCGGAAAAGCTATTAGTGATATTCAGATCGGCAAAAATTGACATAAGATAATGTTCGATAATAATGGTTGTGCATCATGATGCGTAATAGGCTTTATATGGGTTGTTAACCAAAAGTTCAACCATGGGTAAATTGTTGTTATTATTAGAATCTCGGGAATACTATAAGTTTCCTGAAACTTTTTTATACCATTGAGTAATAAATTGAGAATGTTATGACTGTAGTTACAACATCAGTACCAGAATTCCGCTTTCGTCGCCTTAGGGCCAGTAAGGTTATCCGTGATCTTGTGAGAGAAACATCGATAAGTCTTGATGATTTTATCTATCCGATTTTTGTTCAGGAGGGTATCTCTGAGCCGGTGACTATCGAGAGTATGCCGGGTGTTTATCGTTACCCTGAGTCGCAATTGGCAGATGTGGTGAAAAATGTCTGGGCCAAAGGTATAAAATCAGTGCTGTTATTTGGTGTGTCTGAAAATAAAGATGACTGTGGCAGCGATACCTGGGCGGCAGACGGCCTGATGGCTCGTATGATTAAAACAGCAAAAGCCGCTGAACCCGATATGCTGGTGATTAGTGATAACTGTTTTTGTGAATATACCGATCATGGGCATTGCGGTGTCGTAAAAGATAACGATGTCGATAATGATTCAACATTAGTGAACTTGCAAA
>CBDUPD010000597.1:0-2150 GCA_965368985.1 uncultured Spongiibacteraceae bacterium
GGTGCTGATATAGACCCAACTGAAAAAGAAGCCCCACCGCCTGCGCCGGATGTAAGCCATATTAAGCTTGTCGATTAAAGCGGTCAGCCAGTCAGGAAGGTGTTGTTGGGGTAACCAACGGTAATTCAATATTTACCTGTAATCCAGGCGTAACACTTTGTGGGTGGAATTCTCTACTATCACTCAAATTGATATCTCCACCATGGAGAATAGCCACCGCTTGCACAAGACTCAAACCAAGCCCGTTACCCGGCTGTATTCCCCGACTTTCATCAACACGATAAAAACGCTGAAAAACCTTGGTGTATTTCTCAACCGGTATTCCTGGACCATTATCGGAATACACCATGCGTAGTTTATTTTTTTCTTCATCAACATATAAGCCAATGGTTATGGCTCCATCATTGGGTGTGTACTTGATCGAGTTATCCATCAAATTGGCTAACATTTGAAACATAAGGTCTTTATCACCCAGAATGTGGGCAGGGTCTGCCCTGTCAATTTTCAGGTCGATACCCTTTACCGAAGCGACTGGTTCGTAGAGTTCCATTACATCAACAAAGATTGTAGTGAGATCAACATCAGCAAAATTAGCTTTTTTAGCTCCAGATTCTACTTGAGATATACGCAGTAAGGCACTGAAAGTAGAAAGCAAATGGTCGGCCTCTACCAGCATCTCACGCACCATATCCTTGTTATGTGGTGAAGAGCGGGTTTCAAGCAGAGACAGCTTGTTTCTTAAACGGGTTAAAGGTGTTCGAAGATCGTGCGCAATATTATTAGACACCTCCCTGACATCACTCATGGAGTTTTCAATACGATCGAGCATGATATTCAACTGAGAGGCTAATTGGTCAATTTCACCACCTCTAGGGGTAACAAGTAACCGCTCTGAGAGATTACCTTGCATAATGGTGACAATGCTGCGATTGAGATTATCGATACGCCTGATAAGACCAGCCGAGATATAAGCGCCGCCTATAAGGCCCAATAAAATTGTAACAATCGTAGATTGAATGATGGTAGTTGCTACGAGCTCTACACGCTGGTTAATGTCTTCATAATTTCTGGCCACCATAATACGGTTACCATCATCAAGCTCCAGAGACCGTCCAACAAAATCATGCGGTATGCTATCGCCAGCATCAAACAGGTTTTTCTCAAAGCTTAACCAGCCATAAATATGGCTGTTAAAATTAGGCCACACTTCAAGATTACCAGCCAGCACCTCATCATCTTTTTTACCTGCCAGAACAAAGTAATATCGATCACTGATATCAGGCCCGGTGCGCCTTTTAACATGCTGTTCAAATCCATAGCTTCCCTGGGCAGCATATATTTCGACAGCATCATCAAGCTCTACACGAATAGCATCGTGTACTTGCTCAAAATAATCATAGGATATCGAAAGGTACACCAGTGAGGAGATAACTGATGCTACGACACTGATTGTAAGAACATAAAGGACAGCAAACCGAAAGGAATACGTCCTGAAAATTCGTTTAAGTATCATTCAACATGTAACCTGCGCCACGAATGGTACTAAGCAACGGTTTTTCAAAGTCTTTATCTATTTTTTGACGAAGACGACTGACATGTACGTCAATGACGTTGGTTTGTGGGTCAAAATGATATTCCCAAACATTCTCCAGCAGCATGGTACGAGTGACAACCTGACCCGCATGTCGCATAAGATATTCAAGAAGACGAAACTCTCTGGGTTGGAGATTAAGGTTTTTACCTTCACGAGTAACTTTTTGAGTGAGTAGATCAAGTTCAAGCTCACCAACTTTCAAGCGAGTCGTTGGCAGTGCTTCTTTACGTCTGAGCAACACTTCAATACGTGCCAACAGCTCTTCAATAGCAAATGGCTTAACCAGATAGTCATCACCACCTGCTTTCAAGCCTTTTACGCGGTCATCAACATCGCCCAGAGCGCTTAGAAATAGCACAGGTACTCGATTCTCGTTGGCGCGCACTTCTTCAACACTATTAAGTCCATCACTACCTGGTAACATTCGATCGACAATCAATAGATCGTAGTGTTTATCAATAGCCAGTTGTTTGCCAACATTGCCATCATTGGCAACATCAACCGAATATCCCTGCTTTTCGAGGCCAGATCCAACATAGTCTGCCACCTGATTATC
>CBDUPD010000598.1:0-2148 GCA_965368985.1 uncultured Spongiibacteraceae bacterium
AAATTCCCAAATTTCTCAGATAGAGTAGGGATGCGTACAAATTGGCCGGTATTTATTTTAAATTCCCAATCTTTGTTGATTTGATGAGCTAATCCAATTTGCCAGCTGGTTTTATGATGATTGCTGTCACCGCATTCTTTGGTTCCATTGTTGCAAAGATCACTGACTCTATTGGTGTATTTTTTTGATTCATCAGCAACATTGTAAGCACGGTAGATAGCCTGCAGGGATAAATCCTGTTTTACATGCCAGGTATCTGCGATTGCGGCTGTTATTTTTCTTCTGCTGGATTCGACTCGTTCAGTTGTTTGCAGTTTATTAATATTGTTGATTTCACTTTTTGAAAGACTCACAGAACCTGAAACCTGATGATTAGCCAGTTTAATTTCATAATGCCCGGTGCTGCCTAACCCTTTATGTTGCTGGTCAATAATTTGTTGGGTGACAGAGGTTCTTTCATCAGGATCTGAGAAGATGTCATTGTTTTTAAAAGCGAATAGTCTGGCACCCCAAAGTCTGTTATCCACTGTTGATTCAAGTGTGAAGTCAGCACGATTTGATTTTTGTTCAAGAGTTGCATTATCGATCTTTTTGTTCACTCTGGTAGGCAATTCATTGTCTGAATTCGAATGATTCAGAACTGATTGCAAAACAAATTGTTCATTGAGTTGACTGCGAAATTTAATAAACAGATCCCTTTGATCAAATGCAGCATTTTGTCTTTTATTTGAATCACCAGCGCTAACACCTTCGAAAGAGTCGGAATCTACCGGGAAGTTATTATCAGAATCGACACTGCTGGCGGCTATGAGGTAATCAGTTTTACCGGCATTAAACCAGGTGCTTATTTCTGCGCCTTTTGTATTGAACGATCCATAGGTAGCACTGAGCTTTCCGCCATTATCACCATCGGATATTTTTCTTGTGCGTATATTAATAGCTCCGGCAAGGTTTCCATCACTTAGCTGAATAGGGGTGAAATCAGGGTAGACTTCAACGGCTTCAATAACAGAAGTAGGAATAACAGATAAATTGCCAAAGCCTGTTTGCGGGCTACTTAGTAGAATTCCATCAACAAAAATATTTACCTGCTTGCTGGAAGAGCCGCGAATAGATGCACTACTATAACTACCGATACCGCCAGCATTACGAGTCTGTACAGAAGGTAGTTCATTGATGATATCGTTAAGTTGAGTAAACCGGTCTTCAAATTCCGTGCGTGTCACGATATTTTCGAAGCCATTATATTGCTTCAAATCAATATCATTGATGCTTTGACGTTGCTGCTCAACACCGATTATTTCGGTATGTTCTATGTCTTCAGAAAAACTTTCTGTGGTAAAACATACTAGCGTCAATGCAGTAAATAACTGCTTAAAATACAAGAGAGAACCTTTCTGTAAGTGTTCTAGTTCGGTTTATCAACAAACCCCGTCGATAAACAGTGGGCAGCTTCTTAAGCTGATGAAGGTAGGTCTCCTGGCTTATACGTCTAACTCTCATTGCGCCTTCCCGGTGTAACCAGTGGCAGTGAGCAATGAAATTCGTATCTACAGTTGCGGGGGCAGCCACAGAATGACCAAATTTTGGGTTTGGTGCACTGTGTTCCCATTTAATCCCGTAGGAACCTTCAGGCGCAGATATTACGTTTATTTCGTCAAATGTCAAACTAATATGACGAAAGGAAGTGTAGATGATTGACACAACGAGTATGGATTATAATGGCCTCAAAGTGGTAAGTTTCATATGATTGAAGTCTTTGAAAAATTTAGGTTAATTGACTGCTATGCCTTTTTATCCAGAAACATGGGAGGAGTTTGTCAATGCTGATAATGTACTCCCGGCTACACAGAGAAATTATCCGCAGTGGCATAAAAACCGGGATCGATATTATCTATGGGCTATTGATCTGGATTGTTTTATTTATTCTGAAACCTTTCAGGGTGTGAAAAATATATTGTTTCCTTATCTTATCTGTCCATACGTAAGGCAGCCTCATATCACACTCTATGTTTGCGGTTTTTTGGCTGAAGATTGTGTGTATGACGATGATTATAGTGATCACTTGATGAAACAGCAGATTGCATCAATCAGTCAGCTTGATCTTGATGCATTTGTTATAGAGTTGGGATCTGTTAATAGTTTTCT
>CBDUPD010000599.1:0-2132 GCA_965368985.1 uncultured Spongiibacteraceae bacterium
ATCAAATCCATACATGGATTCTATTTCCTTAATGATATTCTCAGGCAGGCCATACCGGTTTTTATCTGAATTAACTTGTTGCATAGCCTCGGCGCTTTGAGACCCGCTTACATTAATTGAGGCATTGATATTATGCCCTTGTAATTTTGCAATCATCTGGTCAACAGGCCCACCTGGAGCAGCCTGAACAATCACAAAATTAATCAGCAATATTCCCAAAAGCGTTGGGAATATTAGAAAAATCCTTTTTAGAATATAAGAAAGCATATTCGTTATTTTTTGTTTCCTGATGGAAGGGCTTTAAGTTTGGATTCGTCTATCCACCAGGTGAAAAGATTGGTGTCAAAATCTCTATCATATTTAGCAGCTATGGCCGGGCGTGAAAATTTATCCCAATATGCTACACGATGTGAATCGATATACCATTGCGGGATAACAAACCAATTATGCAGTAAAGCTCTGTCCAGGGCTCTCGTTGCAGTTATGAGGTCTTCTCGTTCCTTAGCTTCGACAACATTTTTAATCAGTGAGTCAATGGCCGGATTTTTAATACCCGCAATATTTCTGCTAGAGGGTGTATCAGCAGATGTTGAGTGCCAGTATTCAATTTGTTCCATTCCGGGCGACAGTGATTGACCGATAGAGAGAGTCATTACATCAAATTCAAAACTGCGACTACGATCGATATATTGTGAAACTTCTACCTTTCTGATTGTTGCCTGAATACCCAGGCGTTTAAGGGATTGTATAAATGGATTGATGATGCGCTCAAAAGCCGGGTCATAGATAAGAAATTCGAACTTGAATTGCTGGCCTTCAGAATTGGTGAGTATGTTATTTTTTACTGACCAACCAGCATCTTCCAAAAGTTTTTTGGCAATATAGAGTTGTTTGCGGTTGTTGCCTTCACCATCGGTGACAGGTAGCTTGAATTCTTCGTTGAAAACAGAAGCAGGAAGGTGATCTTTGTGTGGTTCAAGCAGTTTTAACTCGTCAGCCCCAGGTAGACCTTGTGAAGCCAGTTCCGAGTTGCTGAAAAAACTATATCCACGTTTGTATGCACCGTAAAACAGCTTGCTGTTGGTCCACTCGAAGTCAAAGGCATAAGCCATTGCCTTGCGAACACGAATATCCTGGAAGAGGGGTTTACGAAGATTGAGAACAAATGCCTGCATACCTGTTGGGTTGTTATGTTTAATATTATCTGTTTTTAACCAGCCTTTTTCGATGGCTTCGCCGGTATAACCTGTTGCCCATAGCTTGGATACATTTTCACGTCTTACATCATATTCGCCAGCTTTTAGTGCTTCCAATAGTACTGTGCTGTCACGGTAATAATCATATTTAACCTCATTAAAATTGAATCTGCCCTTGTTAACGGCGAGGTTAGCTGCCCAATAATCATTCACTCTTTCAAGGGTGATAGTTTTTCCTACATCAATGCTTTTAATTTTGTAAGGACCACTGCCTAAAGGTATATCCAGCGAAGTTTTCGAAAAGTCTTTATCCTGCCAGTAATGTTTAGGTAATACCGGGAGTTGACCAACAAGCAATACCAGTTCTCGATTGTCGCCATTGCTAAAATCAAACTTGATGCTGTGGTCAGATATAACCGTTATGTTACTGACGTTGCTATATTGCACTTTGTAACCAGGATGGCCATTTTTAATCAGCTGCTCAAAAGTAAATTTAACATCATGCGCAGTGATGGGTTTACCATCATGAAATTTTGCTTCAGGGCGTAAGGTATATTTTACCCACGAGCGGTCTTCAGACCACTCAATCGTTTTTGCAATTAAGCCATATTGGGTGAACGCTTCGTCAGCTGATGAAGTGGTGAGTGTGTCGTAGATTAAGCCTATTTCACCCGCTGCATTACCTTTGGCAATAAAGGGGTTTAAGCTGTCAAATGTTCCCTGTGTTGCAAGTTTAAGTGAGCCTCCTTTAGGTGCGTCAGGATTAGTGTAATCAAAATGTGTAAAATCTGCTGCATACTTTGCTGAGCCGTGCATCGCAATAGCATGGCTTTTATTAATGTCGGCCACGGAATTGCAGCTAATCACACCGAATGTAATGAGTAGTATCGATTTAAAAATATTCATAGTGAACTAATATCTTGTTAGTAAGTATCC
>CBDUPD010000600.1:0-2129 GCA_965368985.1 uncultured Spongiibacteraceae bacterium
GTACATTTAACACAACAACAGTCAGTGGCATTCAAACAATCTATGAATCTGGCGGCCTGACAATCGGCTTTGAAATTTCTCTCGATGATAGCAGTCTTGTCATTGCATCCGGTCACGGAAATATTACGGATGCTGAAACCGGAACGGGCACCATTGCAATCAATACAAATTACGCCTATGTCATCGAAGTGCTTATGACAGACACTATTAACATCTGGTTAATAGAAGATGGCAACCCAACAACTATCCCTGCAGATACCCCACCAACTTACACTCGAAGTTTTGATGATGAAGGAGGTGAGTGGTCGGGAAGTAATGGCGCCGGATTCCTTTCTCGTAATGGTGACAGCCAATTACAAGGTGGAGCATTTAATGGCACTGCTTCTGATATTCTTTTTTATTCCAATCAGTCACTCTAACCATAAGATCAATCTTCTTTTGGCAATAAAACATAGGGTAACAAAGGGGACGGAATCCCCTTTGTACTCATTACTTAGAGGTTCCCTGGTTTTTTTGGTGGCATAGACTTTCTTTTTATCGCCATGATATCTACATTACTGATAGTACGCCGTCGTAGAATTTAATTCAGGCACAAAATCAAGTAGCGACTGGTGCTTATAAGACTGTCATTAAGTTAAGTTTGCTACAGCCACTATCTGAACGACAGCCCTTTCTCCCCCATCAAGATCAACAAACGTTCTTCACGCTTCTTTTCAGGGAGCGCAGATATCTCGGAAACTTCTTGATAGAAGGCATCTATATCAAATTTATTTTGTATCAAAAGCTGATCGAATGCTGGCACAAAACGCTGATAGTTGGCAACTGTTGCCAACTTGGCATTATTCATTGTCGATATCCAGCTATCATAACCATCATTCCAGCCGGCTTGTTTCTGCCTTGAAAGATAGGCTTCATTCAGATCACTTAATACAGCTTTCTTACCTGCCCGCTTTTCATCAGCTGACAGCGCACTATCCTGGTAGACAGCCTGCACCTTATCGCGATAAAACATAAGCAACTTGACTATTTCCTGCTTCTGCTCCCGCTTATGCATAAATCGCTTTAAAGAAGGGCTTTCTCCATCTGATTCTTTTTCAAACCACAACTGAATCCCCCTGTTAGCAACAGCAGTTGCAAAGCTTTCGTTAAAGACTGTATCTCCCTTTATGAAAACCTGTTTATGCGCCAGTTCATGGGTAAGCAGGTTTACCAGGCCTAACTCGTCTCGCTGAATAAATGTGCTTAATACCGGGTCATTAAACCAGCCTAATGTTGAGTAGGCCGCAATTCCTCCTACATGCACATCATAGCCTTCTGCTTTTAGCTGTTTTGCTTTTGTTTTTGCATCTTCTTCAGAAAAATAACCACGGTAAGAGACACAACCTACTACCAGAAAACACCACTTATGTGATTCCACTGAAAATTCAGGTGCCGCATAAACATTCCAGATAACGTAGGGGCGCTGCAGATCAACATAGCTACTATAACTATTCTCAACAGGTAGCTTCAATTCTGTTTTGGCAAACCCTTTAATCTCTTCAACGAGCTGCAAACGTTGCAAGAGCTTTTCATCAACAACTGATTCATTCAACAACTCTTTTATAGGCTGTCGCTGAGATGACAAGCTTATTTGACCTATTGCAGACTGGTAATAATAACTAACTGTTTCACATCCACTCAGAAGCAAGGAAAATACCGTCAGAAATAATAACGAACGACATCTGGAGTACATAATTCTATTTTTATTCAAAAGCTATACGAAGAATTTTATAACGTTCATTATCCCCTTCACCATATGGCTTAAGCGGAATATCTATACGTACAATCACAGCACGTTTCAACTGGTATTTGTCGTCTGTTGATCGGTTATAAAACAAGTGCAGCACATCCCGAACGATTGACGGCTTTAAATGAATAACTGCCTTCATGTACTCTGGGCTACCCATCATCATAGACCCCATATAAGCATGATTATCTTCCGGCGAGTAATTAACCTCACTGGTAGATACATCGGTAATAGTAATATCACAGGCTTGCGGTGGCTCTTTCTCACTACCATGTTCCATTATTACGCCTTTCAGGTTCAGAGTATGACTGCCCTGTACTGCTCGCCCTGCTCCTCGCTCTTT
>CBDUPD010000601.1:0-2118 GCA_965368985.1 uncultured Spongiibacteraceae bacterium
CTGGTGGATCTGCGGATTCACAATGATGTTCTTCTGGTGCTTTATTCTCCAAACCACACCGGAGTCACGTCATGTTCGCTCAAAGTACCTGGATATTTATATTCCCATGGCGTTGTATTGCACATGGTTTACCAATTACATGTCTCAAGAAATACTTATGCAGCAACGAGATGATGTCATTCTGTTTGGATTATTTGGCCCAGGTGGAATAATAATGATTCTCTTGGTTAAGCTCTATCTGGAAAAACAAGGGCATCAACCACACCCAATCGGACACGCAATTTCGAAAGAGGTGTTGATCAAAAAACACTTGAATTAAATCTGATTTAGAAACTGTAGCACAATATAACAGGAGGCCATTGGCCTCCTGTTTTTGTTTTCATCTAATGCTTTTTAATCTTATCATCTAATATCCTCTTCAAAACAGAAGAGATAAAAAACGCTTATCAGGCTGTTGCCCTGCTTCCTGCTTCTCTAACTTGAGGGTACTGCGGCCAATACCAGCTAACTGTATCACCCTGCTGTATAAAGGCAATATTACCGTCATCATAAAGTTTTGAAGTAATTTTTCTCAATATAACATCGCCTATATCAGTCGTTTTATGCAGCGCAACAACAAGGCTATCAATTATATCTTGCCCTGAATCACAAGGGATATCCTGAGCAAAGTTCTCCAGGATATTTTCAGAGAGCATACTATAGGTATACTCCATTCTTACCTTGTTTTCGTAACTGAACGCCTGTTCGGTAGTTGCCGTACCATTTTTATAAGCTAACTCATTCTCTTTAAAGAACTCATTACAGGCATCATCAAACTCTGCTACAAAGGCATTCATGTCATCAGCCGAGAGACTCGATGTAGATACAATCGCCTTATTGGCATCGTACTCATCCCAATCGGTACTCAGTATATTTACATCATACGCTTGTACATTATCTCTTACAGGCGTACCTGGCAGTGGTGCCAAAAAGTGATAACCAAAATCAGTACCCAATGATTTGGCAAACTCATTCGTCTCTTTCAGGGTTTCTGCTGTTTCTCCTGGCAGGCCAACAATAAATGATGAGAACACATGCATACCCACATCTTTACAAATTTCTACTGCCTTGGTGACCTGCTCCAGCTTCATGTGTTTTTCAACCAGATCAAGCATCTCCTGATTACCTGACTCGATACCAAAGCTGATAGCATCACAGCCGGCATCCATCATAATTTCCAACAACTCATGATTAACAGAATTAACACGCGCAAACGCCGACCATGTGAAATTCAAATTACGGCGTTTAATTTCTTCACACAATAATTTCACCTGTTTGCGGCTGGAAGTAAAAAAGTCATCTGCGATGTTAATGCGAGGAAAACCCAGCTCCAGAACTTTTTCTATCTCGTCTGCAATTTCCATGGTACTTCTATAGCGAATCTTATGACCAACCATACGTGTACCCTGACAGAAAATACACTTATAAGGGCAACCGCGACTGGTAATAATACTAACCGGAAAACCCAAGGCGCGATAACGGGCAATAGGTAATAGTTCACGAGCAGGCAAAGGCAAGGTATCAAGGTCTTTAATAAACTCTCTACGACCGTTATTAACCAGTTTGTTATCGTCATCAAGAAAGGCTATCCCTTCTACATTTTTCCATAGGTCAGGTTTCTTGATAACAGGGGTCAACTCTCTGATCGTCAGCTCGGCTTCACCCAAAGCAACAATATCCACTTCAGGGTATTTTTTCAGAGTATCAGGCGCATCAAAGGTGACATGAGGCCCGCCAAAAACAGTGACAATATCAGGGTTATATTCTTTGACATCTTTAATGATTTTTGCGGCACCCTTAAAGTTCATGGTTACCGAGGTAATACCCACGGCATCTGGCTGAAACTCATCCAGTGATTTACTCATCGACTCTTTGCTGTACTGTTCAACAATGTAATCAAGAATAATAACTTCAGCCCCAGCCTCTTTAAAAACAGCCGCGACATAACAAAGACCCAACGGAGGTGACGGTGCCTCTTCAAGAGGGAAAGGAGGTGCAATGAGCGCTATTTTCATAAAGTATCGGCCTAAACATTTGTTGTTTAGACGACAGTATCCTCAGAAAATACGCTCAAACTTT
>CBDUPD010000602.1:0-2114 GCA_965368985.1 uncultured Spongiibacteraceae bacterium
CATAGCCATAGTGATAAATCCTGATCAGATCTGATTTAGCTTCTTCACTTAGCTTATACTTTTCCACTAATACTCAGTCCTTCCTTGATTTCTGATAGTAGCTCATCTGCTGATTGCTCAGTAAAGCCGCTTGTTTCAGCCTTTAATAGCTTGGCTCTAATGGCTTCGACTTGAGCATTCTCCCTTTCGCGAATTTGTCTTTCTCGAATAAGCTCTCTAACGACTTCACTTTCATTACCAAAAAGCCCGGACTCAATTTGACATTTTATCCATTCATCTTGCTGATCTGTTACCGTGAAGCTTTTTTTGACCATCGCCATAGCTTGTAACCTCAAATAAATTCATACTACCAAGTAGTATAATATACTACCATTAAAAGCACAAAATACAGGAAGCAAATAAAGAATGAATATGGGGTATGTTGTTTTTTATCTTTAAAACAGCAACTTGCAATCTAAATCCCTTTTGCGGCTATTATCTGCTTTTGGCCGGTCTCAAAAGTATAAGCTTTTGGCCGGTCTCAAAAGTATAAAGAGTCTCTGAACTGCAACTTTTGGGAAGAGCTGCAATTCAAACTACTGCTTTCGGGAAATCACCGATAGTTGCCATTCAGACTGCAACTTTCTGGGCGGACTGGCTATTCATAGGAGATGATTGATTTAAGAGCCATGAGATATAAACTCGACCCGTTGTGGTAGTTCAGTTGTGATATACATCGCTTCTCAAAAGTGGCAGTTAATACTAAAATGATCATCTTATAAAATAGGAATCTGACCCGAATGGCACTTACTTTACGATAAGGCCTTGAAATAAATAAAGAAAAGACTGCCAAGGATGATATGCTGATTGCGACTAAACAAAACGCAATCACCCAAGGCAGCCTCAGTGAATATTAATACCAAACTCAAGAAGCACAAGCAAGAACGTTTAACTAAAATGATACAAGAAAATGATGTTTACAGTTTCTTCAACCTACTGACGAGTGATGAACTCCTCTGTGAAGTTGAATCGTTATTGCCAGAGCACAGGGAGCGTCTATTTCCGCCAACGGAAACCCTGGCCATGTTTATCGCGCAAGCATTGAATGCTGATAGTTCATGTCAAAAGATAGTTAATGAGGTTGCCGCAAAGCGTTTAATACACAGCTTACCTGCTTGTAGCACAGCAACAGGCGGATATTGCAAGGCAAGAATCCGCTTACCCATTGAGATGGTTTCCAGTTTGGCCTGTTATGTTGGTCAGTTAATGCGTAAGCAGGTTCCTGATGAATGGCTATGGCATGGCCGAGCCGTTAAGTTAATCGATGGTACAACCATTTCGATGCCCGATACGGAAGCGAACCAGAAAGCCTATCCTCAACAAGGTGCACAAAAGCCGGGTTTAGGCTTCCCGTTATGCCGCTTAGTAGGCGTTATATGTTTATCTTCCGGTGCATTGCTCAATGCGGCGGTAGGTCGTTTTAATGGTAAGGGAGCCAACGAACAAGCACTGTTGCGTGATCTTTTAGATAGCTTTGAAGCGGGTGACCTTGTTTTAGGTGATAGCTTTTATGGTACGTATTTTCTATTAGCTACTATGATAGAAAAAGGTGTTGATGTTGTTTTTGAACAGCAAGGTGCACGTAAGCGTAGTACCGATTATCGCAAAGGAAAAAAGTTAGGTAGCAAAGATCATCTTGTTGAAATTGGAAAGCCGGTAATCAAACCTGAATGGATGACGCAAGAGCAATATGACAGTGCACCAGAGTCTATTACTATTAGAGAGTTGGATGTGGGCGGAAAGAGTCTTGTCACCACGTTGTTATCTCCAGTACTTACACCGAAAGCAGAGCTAAAAGCGCTTTATAAACAGCGCTGGAGCATAGAGCTGGATTTTAGAAATATTAAAACAACATTGGGCATGGAAACGTTAAGCTGTAAAACACCCGAGATGAATGAAAAAGAAATGTGGGTATATTTTTTAGCATACAATCTCATTCGATTAATTATGGCTCAATCAGCACTATTGACTGATTTACTGCCCAGGCAACTAAGCTTTAAACATGCTTTACAAATGTGGCTGGCATGGGCACAACATATTCATCAACTGGATGAAGAAACACATGAGTTATTGTT
>CBDUPD010000603.1:0-2110 GCA_965368985.1 uncultured Spongiibacteraceae bacterium
CCTAATGTTTCTATGGCTATTCTGAACCTCACGCTTGAAAAAGAAACAACGGTTGAAGAGTTGAATGAGTATATGCGTCAGATAGCTCTACATTCTGATCTGCGTAAACAGATTGATTACTCTAATTCACCTGAAGTTGTTTCTACGGATTTCGTTGGTACGCGTTGTGCGTGTATTTATGATTCTGAGGCAACAATCGTTAATGGATCAAATGCTGTTGTGTATCTTTGGTACGATAATGAGTTTGGTTATTCTTGCCAGGTTCATCGTGTTTTGGAAAAGATGGCAGGTGTTAAATACGCGGTTTATCCCAAGGAATAATACCCTGCTATTTGTTATTGATATATAACTGATTTTTAAGCCCCGTTATGGGGCTTATTTGATTTATATCACTGGTTTATAAATGGCAGTTAATTTATAATTTCGCGCGAAAATTAGCGTGTCAAGAAGACAAAGTTTGTTTGTTTAGAAAAACAGACATAAGAACGGCATGGTTGCTGACATATTACTCATTCTTAACCGGAAAACTCGATGATCAAGATCAAGAGAGGCCTCGATTTACCAATTGATGGAGCCCCTGTACCTTCTATTGAAGATGGTCCTGTCGCTCGTTCAGTTGCTGTTATCGGCTTTGATTATGTTGGTATGAAACCAACCATGGCTGTGCAGGTGGGAGACAAGGTTGCCAAGGGGCAATTATTGTTTGAAGATAAAAAGACACCCGGGGTGAAATATACATCGCCTGCTTCTGGTACGATACGAGAAATCAATCGTGGTGCCAAGCGAGTTTTTCAGTCGGTAGTTATTGATGTTGAAGGGGATGAAGAAATCTCTTTCAAGCAATATGAAGCTTCACAGCTAGTCAGTCTTGAGAGACGCGATATTGTAGATAACCTGGTAGACTCTGGTTTGTGGACGGCTATCCGCACACGTCCTTTCAGCAAAGTTCCAGCAGTTGATAGTATACCAACAGCATTATTTGTTAATGTGATGGATACCAATCCTTTGGCTCTGGACCCCCAGTTGGTTATTAATGAAAGTGAAGAAGCCAAGGCGAGCTTTATTGCCGGTGTAGATGCGCTAAGTCACCTGAGTGATCGCGTTTTTGTATGTCATGGCCACTGGGACTACTTTCCGAAATTCAATGCTAAAAATGTTCAGACTGAAACCTTCGAAGGTAAACATCCTGCAGGGCTAAGTGGAACACATAACCATTTTCTGGCACCTGCAAGTGCAACCCGTCATGTCTGGAATATCAATTATCAGGATGTTATGGCTATCGGTAAGTTGTTTACTACTGGCAAGCTATGTACAGATAGAGTTGTTGCCCTGGCAGGTCCGGTTGTTAACAAGCCTCGTATGTTGCGTACAACTATCGGAGCCAACCTTGAAGAGTTGACTGCAGGTGAATTGCAAGAAGGTCAAAATCGCATTATTTCCGGTTCTGTATTGTCGGGTCGTAAAGCGGCTGGTCCTTTGGCTTATTTAGGACGTCATCATTTGCAGGTGAGCGTGCTTAAGGAAGGATTCAATCGTGACTTTATGGGGTGGTTATCGCCAGGTAAAGAACGTCATTCGACATTGAATATCTATCTTTCTGCATTTTGTTCAGGCAAGAAGTTCAAATTTAACACCAACACTAATGGTTCGGCTCGTGGCATGGTTCCAGTGGGTACATATGAGGCAGTAATGCCGTTAGATATTCTGCCAACACATTTATTACGTTCATTAATTGTGGGTGATATGGATACAGCGGTCAAGCTTGGTGTTCTTGAGCTTGATGAAGAAGATTTAGCATTGTGTACTTATGTTTGCCCTGGCAAATATGAGTATGGCCCGATCTTACGTGATAATTTAACGCGCATTGAGAAGGAGGGCTAAATAGATGTCACTACGTAGTATTTTAGACGGTCTTGAGCCGAACTTTACCAAAGGTGGTAAATACGAAAAGTTCTATGCGCTATTTGAAGCGGTAGATACTATTTTTTATTCACCTGCCTCGGTAACCCATACGGGTTCCCATGTGCGTGATGGTATTGACCTCAAACGAATGATGATCACCGTATGGTTTTGTACATTTCCAGCAATGTTTTATGGTATGTACAACCTG
>CBDUPD010000604.1:0-2109 GCA_965368985.1 uncultured Spongiibacteraceae bacterium
TTCAACTTCGAGTTGGATTGGCGCACCAAAACTCAAGCCCTGGTCGACCGCATTCTTGACTGCCTCGGTGACAGCCGGATGTTGGTAGCCGAGAATCATTGGCCCCCATGAGCCGACATAATCGATATACTGTTTATCATCGGCATCAAACAGATAAGGGCCTTCACCCCGGGTAAAAAAGATCGGGTCACCGCCAACGCCATTAAAGGCACGAACGGGTGAATTGACTCCGCCGGGTATGCATTTTTGGGCGCGTTCAAATAAGTCAGAAGAGTGTGTCATGGTGTTCCTTAAAATGGTGTGCTTAAAACGGTTTTACAACAGCCAGTATAACGATGGCTAGTAGAGCCAAAACAGGCAGTTCATTGAATACGCGGTAAAATTTGTGACTTTTGGTGTTTTTATCTTCAGCAAAAACCTTTACCAGTTTTCCACAATAAAAGTGGTAGACAAATAACAGGATGACGAGAGGCATTTTTGCATGAAACCATCCGGCTTTAGCAAAATAACCCCAGTTGAGGTAGACCATCCATAATCCAAAAAAGAGACTGAGAAAGGCAATAGGGGTAACAAAGCGGTAGAGCTTTTGTTCCATGATGCTGAGTCGTTGTCTGGTTGCGCTATCTTCACTCATGGCATGATGAACAAATAGTCTGGGCAGGTAAAAAAGACCGGCAAACCAGCAAACAACAAAAATAATATGGAAGGCTTTTATCCACAAATATAACATTAAAAATGCCTCGGGCTATGGTAATAGTTTTCTATGTCTAGCCGGGTAATAATACCTGAAATTGCTGGTGCGTATGGGTCAAATGTACCGGTGATAAACAGGGCGTCTACCTTGTCCTTATCCATTAATTGCCAGGCTTCAAATGCAGAGGCTTGAAAATGTAGGGTGGATACTTTGAGATGTTCGCCCGGAACACCCAGAATGTCGATGTCGCTATCATCAGCCAGTTCTTTTGCTTTATCAATTTCAGCAACGCCTTTTTCAAGGTCTATGCCGCGCATGAGAATGGGTGCTTGATTGTTTTCTTCAATGATTATCCATTGAGGTTTTGAACTGATAAGTTCCACAAGTTCAGGTCTGTTAATGATTCGCGATACAGTTTGAACATTTGAGCTCATCAGGCTGGTGATGCCAATTCGTTGCAGTGCAAGATCAAACGATGAGAGTTGTGTGGGTTTACCTTCAATATCAAGTGTAGCCAGGTGAGGTGTTTTCTGTTTAAAAACCTGTGTATTGATCAGGGTGGAAACCACAATGGCAATCATTGCGGGCAGAATAATATCGGGAGTATTGGTAAGTTCCAGAAGAGCTATCAAGGCGGCAAGGGGGGCGTTCATTACAGCGCCCATCATGGCGCCCATTCCCAACATGATATATAAACTGTCGTTGGCAATAGTATTGGGTGCCAGGAAATTGATGAGAATGCCGGTGGCGCCTCCGAGACACCCGCCGGCAAGCAGTGTGGGGCCAATAATGCCTATTGGCATGCCTAGTCCGCTGCTTGCGGCTGAAGCTATCAGTTTTGCAAAGCCTATGCCCAGTAGCAGGTACAAGCCCAGTTTTGCTTCAAGAGCCAGGTCGAGTGTGTCGTAGCCGATCCCCATCACTTGTGGAACAAAATAGGCAAGGCCGCCAGTGATACATCCAGCCATGGTGAACCTTAACCAGAGAGGAAGTTTATTTAGCCGTAGGCCTTGTTGATGGATAAAGCAAAATAGTGCTGCTGCTGCGCCGATAAAAATGCCTAAAAGAGTGTAAACCGGCACTTCGAGAAAGGAGTGTGCCTCGAGAATGGGTGGTGCGAAAGCCGGGGCAGATCCATAAACTATCTGGCTGATAATGGCACCAGAACTTGCTGCCAGCATGATGGGGATAAATCCTGCAATGGTGTATTCCATCATTACCACTTCCATCGCAAAAATCACACCTGCGATAGGGGTGTTAAATGAGGCGGCAATAGCGGCTGCAGTTCCACAACCGGTAAGAACTCGAATACTGTTGTTGGGCAGTTTCCATAATTGACCAATATAACTACTGACACCTGCACCCAGATGCACAGCTGGGCCTTCACGGCCCGAACTTTGGCCGGTAAGAATGCA
>CBDUPD010000605.1:0-2098 GCA_965368985.1 uncultured Spongiibacteraceae bacterium
AAGGCTCATGTCAGTGGGGGCTTTGACCCAAAAGCCGGCACTCGCGGCCCCGGCGCGCTATCCCGCTTTTATGACACCTATATTTCCCCTAACGATATCACCTTTCATGTGGAGCGTGATATTGTTTGCGACTATCACGTGTTACGCGATATCTTTCTTGAAATTCGCATGTCACCAAAAGTCAGCATCGACGTACCCATGCACGCCCTTTATGAACTGATAGAAGAAGATGGCGAACTACGCATCACACGTCTTGCTGCACACTGGGAACTTATCCCTATGGTAAAGCAAGTGATGGGGAAAGGTTTTGCGAGTCTCGGTGTATTGTTCTCATTGGGTGCACGTATGCTATCTATTCAAGGAGTAAGTGGGGTATTGGGATTTACCCAAGGCTTTTCGGGCATTGGAGATACCGGAAAAACACGCATCAATCACTTTGTGGATGCCCTCAATAACAAGAAATTTGACCTGATTCGTGATCAGTTTTCTGAAGATAGCCAGAGAATTGCTTTTCCCTATGGCGCGGACACAACCAGCCCTTATGAACTGGCCAGTACATTTAGCGGAAAACTAACGATTAATAAAATACTCTCTGCAGGTTATGTTTGTAGTTGTAGCTGTGAAATAGAGCAAGAGGGCAATATTATTCACGGGGCTGCAATATTTGAGTTTAATGCCAAAAACAAAAAAATTGACATCGCCCGCTTTTATTTTGAACAGACGTAATATCATTTAAACAAATTTTAACTACAGGAATCTTATGGCAAACATTCTGTTTACTTGGGAGTTAGGCAAGGGTTCCGGCCATATAACACCCTATATTAATCTGATTAAACAACTTGAAGCACAAGGTCATGTTGTTTATTTTGCAGCCAGATGTCTTGGCAAGACACATAGACTATTCAAGGAAACCCGTGTTATCTATCTACAAGCTCCAATACTTGACGTACCTTTCATACAACAAGTTCAACCCATCGATAGCTATGCAAAAATTCTGAACAATTATGGCTATGCCGAAGCTGAACAACTAGCCGGCATGATAACTGCCTGGCGAAATCTCTACTCAATAATAAAACCCGATCTGGTTATTTTTGACTTCAGTCCCACCGCCTTGCTTGCTGCAAGAGAACAGCTATTTAAACGCTTGATTATTGGCACCGGATTTTTTACACCGCCTGACATCTGTCCGGTACCCGGATTACATACCTTGCAAGGTGGAACTCAAGACCCGAAAGATCTACTGGAATATGAGAACCAACTGCTGGCAAAGATTAACCAGGCACTCACTCTCAACCAACTTCCTGCTCTTTCCCGTTTTTATGATCTGCATAAAGCTGACCACTGCCTGTTTTCTACTTTTAAAGAACTGGACCACTACCCTGGCAGACAAGATGCTGACTATATCGGCATTCTGCATTCTCCTCCCGGACTCAAACCTGAATGGCCCGACCACCCTGGTGCCAAGATCTTTATGTACCTGAACCCCTTTCCAACCCTGCCCCAGCTGCTGGAAATCATCAATGAAAAGAAACTGCCAACATTGGTTTATGCGGTTGATATACCCGATCAGCTGAAACAACAATACTCTTCTCCTACCCTGCACTTTGTTGATCGCCCTCTGGACATGAGCCTTATCGGCCAGACAGCAGATATCGGTGTATGTAACGGCAATCACGGCACTATTATTGAATTATTACTCTCGGGCGTCCCTGTACTCTCCTTGCCACTACATGCAGAACAAAACATTATTTCACGTAATGTTGAAAAAATTGGTGCAGGATTAACTGCCCCTCAAAAAACTGCTGACGAGATAAAAACCAAACTGGAACTAATGCTGGCCGACACCCGCTTTAAAAATGCCGCAACAACATTTGCCACACAACACACCGACTGTGACACAAGTGCAGCGACCCAGCGGTTACTTGATGTTATTCACTCCCTTATTACACCCTAAACCCCGATGTAAACTGATGCCTGGAATGATAAAGCCTTCCCTGATCTGATTTTGTTATACCAAGCATTCCAAACAAGAATTTTACATTCCCCAACTTGCACCCTAATATGAAATCAAGAGTTACAACAACTCACAGGATGTGAG
>CBDUPD010000606.1:0-2097 GCA_965368985.1 uncultured Spongiibacteraceae bacterium
GCTTATATACAATATTGCACGCTCTGTTGACCCATGGAACGAAGAACAACACTCGCTAGGTGAAGAGCAAGTTGACTTAGCACTGACAACAATGTTGCGATTAAAGCAACTGCTACCAGAGTTATTGTCAACACACTTCAATACACCCTCATAACGGAATTAGTTAGCCTAATGACTCCCTCATCTCTTCTTCAGCCATATAGGTAATCGTCTCATGATGATTTCCGGGGTGACCTGAAAAATACCGATTTCTGATTCGTTCATGATGTTCTACAATATTCGGGTATTTTTCATCTGTAAGCTTTCTCAATTCACTTGAGTATGACAGTGCGTAAAAATTATGCACCGCACCAAATATTGCCGCATCATAAGAAGATGGCTTATCACCAAACAAGTAGGGTTTACTCCCCAGAAGAGTTGAAATTGCCCCAAGGTCGCGATCACCCATTTCAAAGATGGTTGCCATTGAGTGACCTCCATAAGCACCGTAGTGCCCCAGTATTCTTTTCAAGCCGTATCGCGATTTGGTGAGCAATAGAGTAAAGAAAAATTTGCTGACAGGAAAAAGTATATTATGCGGCAAATATACATCAGACCAGTGATCTGTAATCGTTTTTAAGCCGTAGTCTTTATGCCACCGCTCTATACCGGCAACATAATAAATACTTTGATCACAAATACGGTGAACACCATGACCAATCGCTTTCTGCTCACTTGTAAGATTGCCATTCAATCGATTGCCATATTTGTTTTCAAGATAAACAATAATCTGCTCTGACTCTGCCACTACCGTGCCATCAGTATCGGTGATAAATGGCACCTGTTTCGTTGGTGACTGGCCATGCCTGATAAAGCCATTGTAGACACTCTGATAAGAAAGCCCTGCCATGCGCAAATAGCACTCAACTTTCAGGGATACTGGGCTCAACTCAATAGCGCCAATTCCACCGGCTGATCTAACTAATTCAATCAATGTCTATTCCTCAATTAAGCAGATGGCATTCTAAATCACCACCTGTTTTCAGACTGACAAAACTTTCCTGACTCTCTACTTCTTACCCTTTTTACCCTTGGCTGTTTTTGGCGCTTCTTCAAACTGTTCCAACCAGACAAGGGTATCAATATAGGCTACAAACCGGTTGAGATAGTGTGGCGACAAGTCACGCATATGGCTTAATGACCGAATGGATAACATCTGAGGATTAAGAGGCCCGGGGTTTTCAGGCTTCAGATCAATAGACTGGTTAAGCAAATCATCCGCGTAACGTTGCAATCGTGACTGCCTGAACAGGCGAATAGACTTTAACTCGGCAATACTGTCATCTTTTTCTTCCCTCGATGATTGACCATCAACAACAGCTGTTAACGACTGCATCATGACATCTTCTTGCTGACGCATAAAATCATCAAAGGCAACACCTCGGGATTTTTCCGACGTCGGTATTTTTTTATGCTCAAGAAGATTTTTTAGCTCAGTAAGATATTCTCTTTGCTGCCCGTATTGACCTGCAGCGCCTTGTTTCTGACCTGCCAGACGTTTAACACCATTGAAGTCGCTTGCATCAAATAACTGCTGCAAGTCCGCTGCTGATTCCGTTTTCTTTCTGGCGACTTGTTCAATAATCTTTACCGCTGCTTTTTTTGCCTTCTCCAGATCAGCCTTGTAATCATTAAGTGCCTGAAGTGCTTTATTTTCAATAAGCCGACTAACTGTTTCCCTTTGATTCTTCGCACGACCTGCCATTGACTCAATAAAACGAAAACGAACAGGGTCGAAATGATTAGCACCAGCTTCTGTCATTGCAGCAATACTTTCTGCAAGTATGCTTGATGATTCTGCATTTACGCTTTCATTGCTTGCCGTCATTACATCACCTTTGTATCGCTACGCCTGGGAACTGGCGCCATCTCTACACGACGATTTTGTGCTCGACTGACTTTGTCTTTGTTGGGCGTAACCGGTTGCTGGGCACCAAATGCTGCAGCAAAGACCATCTCGGGAGGCATACCCTCTTCAATAAGTACTCGGGTAACCGTTAGGGCACGTTGCGCTGACAACTCCCAATTATCTTCATAACGACGATTAATATTCTTTTG
>CBDUPD010000607.1:0-2088 GCA_965368985.1 uncultured Spongiibacteraceae bacterium
CTAGCATGACACAGTGTAATTCAGTTTTATGATTGGCCATCCACGTCTCCTGTTTGGGGCAGCCTAAACCTACAAAAAGAATATCTGTGTTACTGCTGTTGATGGCAGCTATGTCATGCTTTTTTTCTGTTTCAGATAATTCTCGAAATGGTGGTGAGATGGCCAGGCTGATTTTAAGAGAAGGTAAGGTTTTCAGTAATTTTTGCTGTAGCTGATTTAAAGTATTTTCTTCGCCGCCATAAAACCCTATTGAATAGCCTTGTTCAGATGCTAACTTACAAAGTGCCAGTGTGAGGTCCATGCCTCTTACCTGTTGAGAACTTTTTTCGCCAAGCAGTTTTTGTGCCCAATAGATTGGTCTGCCATCAGGAACAATAAGGTCAGCCTGATTAACGACAGACTTGAATGACGGGTTGTTATAGGTCTCTATGCACATGTGGACATTGGAAACGCAAACATAGCGACCATTATCAGAGCTTGCCCAACCGCTGATTAACGCAAGGGCTTGTTCAAGACTGGTAATGTCTACCAGCATGGTTAATATGTTACAGCGTTTGCTCATTGATGACTTCTTGGTAGATCCTGATTAGTTGCTGATAGTTGTTATCAGATGTGTAGTTATCCATGTATGCCTGACGAACATTATTTTTCATCAGTTTACATTGTTCATGGTTGTCGTAAAGCCACTGTGCTTTTTCTGCCAAATCTGCTGAATCTCCAGTGGAAAAATGCAGGCCATGCTGCTGGTCATTTACTATCTCGGCCATGCCGCCAAGTTTTGAGCATATAACAGGCAAGCCCAGGGCAAAAGCCTCAACAAGCACCATTGGAAACCCTTCGTACCATAAAGAGGGCATAAGCAGATATCGGGCTTGTGCCATTAAATGATAAATCTGATCCTGACTTTGAGAGCCCAGAAATTCAATGTTGGGGTGCTTCTGCTGTTGTAGTTCAGTAAGTAGTGGGCCATCACCAGCTATTTTTAATGGAATATCGAGTTTGCTAAATGCTTGACACAGTACGTGTAAACCTTTTTCAGTTGATATTCTTCCAACATAAAGTGCATAGTCTTTTGTATCGTTTGGCAGTGTAAGTTCGGGTTCAATAATAAAATTGGGCTTAACTGATATTTTATCAATGGGGAAGCCAGCTTCTGTAAATTTGTCGCGGGAAAATCCGGTTAGGGCAATGAATCGATTAACCTTGTGCTGCCATGTTCCCTTGTTACGATGATCAATAACCATTTTTGAAACGGCGAATGATTGTAGTTTCGAGTTTCTATAACAACCATAGCGTGTCGCGTTGAAGGGGCTGCCCTTGATGCATAATTCACAAACCTTTCCATCTCTCATAAGTAAGGCACCAGGGCAGATTGTGCGGTAGTTATGTAAGGTTTGTACAACAGGCGTTGAATGTTCTATACAGGCGTCGTAAACAGAAGGTGTAAGCAGAGGAAAAGTATTGTGAAAATGTACAATGTCAGGCTTGAAGTCATCAAGAACCCGGGATAGCTCTTTTTTTGATGTCTCTGAATAGGATACATTCAGGCCGGTTTTAATTTTCCGGGCAATACTATTTATAGCAGTATTGCTTACTTCGTATAGCTGAACAGTATGTCCGTGTTGTTTCAATAGATCGGTTTCCATTGCAACAACGGTATCTTCTCCTCCTGCTAATTGGTACCGATTATGGCAAACCAGAATCTTCATGATGAATGACCTAATGCTTGAGTAATGCCATCGGCAAAATTGTTGGCCATGTTTTCAATTGAATACAATTTTGACGAAAGCCCGGCTTGTGATGAAATTTTCTCAAAACGTTCGGTATTGTTTAATAGCTCAATAATATCTTGAGAAAAAGCAGTTGTTTCACAAGTTGTTATCAATCCATTCTTGCCATGTTCAAGATAGGCAACTTCGGGGCTATGGTAGGGAAAGTCAGTTGTTATCATCGGGGTGTTTGCTGCAAAAGCATCCAGTACACCAAGCCCGACAAGACCGGGATTTAAAACAACATTTGCCGCCTTGAAAGCCAGGGCTTTTTCTTTGCCAAATACAGGGCCGAGATAAACAGCCCATGGGTGTTGTT
>CBDUPD010000608.1:0-2088 GCA_965368985.1 uncultured Spongiibacteraceae bacterium
CTGGCAAAACGACTACTCTGCTCTGCCAGATCATGATAGGTAAAATCGATAACATCATCTTTTTTACTTATCCAGCGCAAGGCCAGTTTGTCAGATAGCCCATCCTGCAGGTGACTATCGACTGCTTCATAGGCAATATTAATACCGCCAGTCGGCAAGCCTACAGGCTTATGCTCATCCCAGTTAAATGATTGATAATACTGAGAATAGTCACCAAGATTTGGCGATATACCATTGACTAATGATTTTTTAATTATCGTTTCCGTCATCTCATTTAATCCTTCATTGAGCAGGGGAACCTCTGAATAATGAGAACATTTTTTTCATGGCAAGAAAAGCACCACGCGGAAAACCGCAGTTTACTTGAGGTAAATGAAGATTTGAGCACGGAGCTAACGCAGTTATGGAGAAAATAGGCCATTATTCTGAGATTCCCTAGTATTTACATTCAATATTTTGCATATATCGAATCTTAAAACTAGCACAAAAGATGGGAATAGATATAACAAGGAAACAATATAACTTTGATGAATGCTTAACAGTAAACACTATGCACAAAATATTGGCTTGGTAATAAAGCAACTCCGAGAGGAAAAGGGACTAACACAAATAGTATTGCCTGAAGAAATTGGAAAAAATAGAACCTACTTAAGCAGAATTGAAAATGGTGAGAAAGCTCCAGGGTTAACGAGTCTCGTGCTTATTACTGTTACTCTAGACCTATCTCAATCTACCCTTATACTAAAAGCTGAGCAGCTTAATTAGCACCTGACCTACCCCTTCCTTTCTCAAAAATCCACCCTTACAACCCAAATGCATCGTTGAACCAAGTTTATAAACTAAAACCTATCTCAAACTTGCTCAAAAAGTGTCTATAGAATGTCTAAATTAGAAGCACAAAAAAGCCCGCTATTTGAGCGGACTTATAAGATACTGTTAAAACAGTAATTTTTGGTGGGCCTAGCGGGATCGAACCGCTGACCTCAACACTGCCAGAGCTAAAAGAAAAATACGGAATCACATAAAATCAAACACTTAGCTTTCAGCCATTGCAATTCGTTTGACTAGATATGACACCATATGACCACAGTACCGCACATTATTTGACACACTGTTATTAGATATACTAATAATCACCTGAGGCATATATTTATTAGGTACCTCTAACAAATCTCTCTATCAGACTCAAACCTGTCACAGGTAGTAGTCTCGCAAAAGAACATGCTTGGCCCAAAAAGTAGAAAGCAGCTATCTTTAACGCCCGCTACACCGTCCGAAGGTAGCGAAGGCTCAGACCGGATGTGGAACATGTCTGCGCTTAAACTTTTGGCACCCAACCATTACGTTCTGCTAGGACTTGCCATTCTGGCCTTTTTGTTGGAATTATACTTTCGCAATATTTGATAAGGATTTGTATCTGAGAGTCAGTACTATTGTAAAGACTCCCAGGCGTAGATTTGTTTTTAACTCTAGGATCGGCATGCGATGCTTGCGACCTAGTAATTGCATTACCGAGAAGTGTTGCCAACTGAGTGTCTTCGGTTTTATTCATGATTTTCCCGAGGCACTTAATGTGAGATGCTATTGTTTTCATATCTTTAAGAGCATCTATTGTTTCTTCATAAATTGTCATAATACTTCCTTATTTTTTATAAACATAACGTCACGCTCCGTAGCACTTTGGAGTGTAACGGAAAAATTGTCCGATAGCTGCGCAGCGTGTAATGTTTCAAACATCACTGAGGCTCGATTTCTGGAAGTGTTTCTTGAATTGATTCGATAAGTCCCTGAACATTGTTATTTCTCAAAACTCTTACAAGCCAATTTTCAAAATTTCCACGACTGCAACCTTTCAAATGTGTAGCTGCAAATGCCATCATTCCTTTGTTGTCATAGTTTGCTAATAACAATGCTAAATCCTTGTCCTCTATTGCTTGGTTTATCCGACTCTCAGCTTCCTGAGCAATATTCTCGATATCTAGTGATGCTGTTTGTTGCGTGTAGTTATCTGCTAGAGCATCTACTGTTTCAGCTTCACTTAGATCAATCTTTTTAAGAAGGCGATCTATACGCCTTCTACAATACCTT
>CBDUPD010000609.1:0-2087 GCA_965368985.1 uncultured Spongiibacteraceae bacterium
GTTGAGCAACACGCTTGTGATGCTATCAACCAAATGATGGATGATATTCCCAGTGATCAGCCATTTGCTGATTTGATTGTGGCTTCAACTGTGTATCTGATTGAAAAAATGCCCAACGAGCCTTTTTATAAAGTTCAGGTTAGTGATCAGGTAGGTTTGCAGGCGGGTTATTCGTATTTCAATCTGGGCGAAGTGCAAAAAACCTGGCTTGAGGCATTTCAGCCTGCCTATATTGAAGCTTTGCGAGAGCGTACAATTAATCCGAATTTACACCTTGAAGATATATTGATGTGGACAGGTCGTCTGGTTTTATCCTTTATACAATACCCAAATCCCGAAACATCAAAAAACAGTATAAAAACAGAGATTGAAAACTTTTTTGGTAACGCGTTGAAATCAAATATCACTGAATGAAAATGTACAAATAATTAAAAACATAAAGATTGGAGAAAAACATGGGTAATTGCTTCAAGGCTCAGGAAGCCAGTAAGAAATCAGCTGAAAATGTGATGGGTAAAAACAGAGATGGATGGTTAGCGTTATTTGCTGACGATGCAGTGCTGTGTGATCCGGTTGGTGTGTCTCCACTTGACCCTACCGGTGAAGGGCATAAAGGCAAAGAAGCCATCGCAGCTTTTTATGATAGCGTAATAGCGCCAGGCACTATTACCATGGAGATTCTAAACTCACACCCATGTGGTGATGAGTGTGCCAATGTCGTTAAGCTGAGTAATGATATTGGTGGTGGCATGGTGATTAAAACCGAGATGGTTGCGCTTTATAAGGCTAATGATGAAGGTAAAATTGTATCGCTCAAGGCTTACTGGGAATACAGCAAGATTGAGGAGCAGTTAGCTGCTTTGATGGGATAATAATGCATTGTCATTCCCGCGAAGGCGGGAATCTTTTGGGCTTTATATAAAAATAGATCCCCGCGTTCGCGAGGATGACGTATTGGTTATAGGATGGATGAGTAATGAAACATTGGCTATCACTGGTCGCAGTACCAGAAGTTGACCAGTTTGTAGAAATTGCAAAGTTTGCTGAAGAGGTCGGTTTTTATGGTATTACGATTGCTGACCACTTGGTGATGCCAACAGTAATTACCGAATCTCAATATCCTTATACGCCTGATGGCAAGATGTGGTGGCCTGATGATACACCCTGGCCAGATCCATGGATTACACTAACGGCGATGGGTGTGGCAACCAAAGAACTTAAATTGGCAACCAATATTTACCTGGCAGCCATGCGAGATCCATTTACAGCAGCCAGAGCGATTGCGGCAACCTCTGTATATACCAATGGGCGAGCCGTTTGTGGTGTTTCAGCGGGCTGGATTAAAGAAGAGTATGAAATGCTAGGGATTGATTTTCGGTCTCGCGGTCGTCGTTTGGATGAAACTGTTGAGGTGATGAAAAAGCTATGGACAGGTGAATCTGTTAGTCATCATGGTGAGTTTTTCAATTTTGATCATGCACTGCAATCACCTGCACCTGTTGCTAATGTACCTGTATGGAGTGGAGGTGCCAGTAAGGCAGCTCTACGACGAGCAGCCAGTAATGATGGCTGGTTAGGCGTGCCGATGATGATAGATCAGTTATTGCAGGTTGTAGAAACCATGCAGTCAATGCGTCAAGAAATGGGTAAGGCGGATGAGCCATTTGAAGTGTGTTCAAGCTTGCTGGAATACCTGTCTGAAGATAAGGAGCAGAGACTGTTGGAAGCTGGCATTTACAGTACAAGTACTGCGCCGTGGCTTATTACGCCGTGGGGTCGTGCGCCATTGTTAAAAGATGGTGAAGATCCGGCAGAACTTGATGTTAAGAAACGTGTAATGGAGCGTTATGCAAAGCAGTTCTTCCATAGATAGTTTCAATGGATAGTTTCAATGGATAGTTTCAATGGATAGTGATTAGTACTTGAATAGTTAAACAAGAATTTACAACAGGAAAGCAGAATATGCGTTTTACATTAAATATCACCATGCTTGAGCCAGAACAATATGTACCCCTCGCAAAAGCTGCTGAAGCAGCCGGTTTTTATGGTGCCAGTGTATCTGACAGTATCTTTTATCCGAAAGAAGT
>CBDUPD010000610.1:0-2086 GCA_965368985.1 uncultured Spongiibacteraceae bacterium
ATGTCGTGATCGAACCTCTTGTTCGTGAGCATCAGGCAGATCAACTTGCTGCGATGGCAGATGACTAATTCCATCACGGAATGTATTCAATGGGCCAGTGATCAAATCACCCGTAGTGTGAATGATCATGAAGATATAAACACGGCAAGGCTGGATGCCGAGGTGCTACTGGCTAGCGTGTTGGAGCAAGACCGTAGTTATTTGTTTGCATGGCCAGAAAGAAAACTCTCGCAACAGCAATGGCAGTCGTTTCAAGCGAACATTAACGATAGGGTGAAAGGTAAGCCGGTTGCCTATATTTTGGGTACTCGGGAGTTTTGGTCTTTGTCGCTCAAGGTAACTCCAGCGACGTTGATTCCAAGACCTGAAACTGAGCAACTGGTTGATTACGTATTGGCTCAACATGAGAACTGTGTTCTTGAAGTGCTTGATGCCGGCACAGGATCAGGAGCTATTGCTCTGGCTCTGTCTAAAGAAAGAGATGCCTGGAATATATCAGCCTGTGATATCAGTGATGATGCTCTGGCTGTTGCACAAGATAATGCCAATTCACATAATTTGCCTGTTAGATTTTTTAATAATAGCTGGCTTTCGGGACTTTCATCAGAAACTTATGATGTGATTGTCAGTAATCCGCCTTATATAGTTGATGGTGATGAACATTTGAATGCATTGCGTTATGAGCCACAAACAGCCCTGGTAGCCGGGGATGATGGTCTGGCAGATATAAAGATAATCGCGTTGCAGGCGATGACTGTTTTAAAAGCCGGGGGCATTCTTTATGTGGAGCATGGCTATAACCAGGGGGATGCAGTGAAACAGATATTTAGTGAGAATGGTTTTCAGTGTGTGGTTTGTGAAAAAGATTATGCAGGTAATGACCGTTTTACTCATGGGGTAAAGGTTCAGGAAAGCTAATATGAATGATGATGATTTGTTACGTTATAGTCGCCATGTGTTATTAAAGGATTTTGATATGGCCGGTCAGGAAAGCCTGACAACAGCATCGGTATTGATTATTGGTGCCGGTGGATTGGGGTGTCCCGCAGCTATGTATCTTGCCAGCTCAGGAGTGGGTCATATTATTGTTTGTGATGACGATGCTGTTGAGATATCAAACCTGCAGCGACAAATTGCACACAATACGGCAGATATTAATAAGCCCAAAGTTGAATCGTTGAAAGAAACCCTGCAGTTGCTAAACCCGGCTGTGACGGTGACGACACTTAATCAGCGATTGGTTGCTGAAGAATATGATCACTGGATCGCTCAGGTAGATGTGGTACTTGATTGCTCTGATAACTTTGATACACGATTTCTGGTTAATAAACATTGTGTTAAAAACAGCAAACCTCTGGTTTCAGGTGCCGCAGTTAGAGCTGAGGGGCAGTTGGCAGTTTTTGATAATCGTCAGGATGATGCTCCCTGTTATCGTTGTTTATACAGTGATGAGGCAGACCATGAGGCACCGAATTGTTCAGAAAATGGCGTGTTGGCACCTTTGGTGGGTATTATCGGTAGTATGCAGGCACTGGAGGCAATAAAGCTTATTGCTGGTTATGGAGAGCCATCGACCGGTAAGTTATTAGTGGCAGATGTAAAATATGGTGATTGGCGTCAATTAAAATTGAGTAAAGATATTAATTGCCCGGTTTGTTCAGAGAAATAAAATAATTCTGAATTTGGCTGTAGGACATTATCTGTCTGGCTTTCAGATTTAAACCTGAGGTTTGCACCATATAACCCTCTGTTTTCAAAGAATTGTTGTTAAAATCAGGCTGTTACGCGCTAAAAGTTACTTGTTAAGGGGGGCTTTTACCGTTAATCTTTCACGGTTAATTAAAATAATAAATAGCTGATATGCTCGACTCCCAACACAAAAACATTGCCTGGTTGCCCTTCGGTCTCAGCCTGATTTTGTTTGCGGTTTTTTCGCACTTTTTCTTTTGGCAAATCGGTGATGATTCCTACATCTATTTTCGATACGTTGAGCGTTCACTTGATGGCAAATGGTGGAGCTGGACTGATCAATTACCTCCGGTAGAGGGTTATTCTTCATCTGCATGGTATTTTCTTTTAATAGCTA
>CBDUPD010000611.1:0-2074 GCA_965368985.1 uncultured Spongiibacteraceae bacterium
GAGCTTCAAACGGCGTTACCACTACAATGAATTTATTCCGGACAGTAGTGCGCCTGCGCGGGAATGACGGTTGGGGCGCGAGTAGCCGCTTTGGGGAAGTAAATTTACCCCATGCTGAATATCTACTAAGGGGCGTTTTTAACAGTCCTTATCTTTGAAATCGAGGTTTCTAGCGAACTGTCAGTATAATCAAAAAGCCGCAATTCAATCTTGATGGATTTTACCTTTAAAGGCCACATTATTCACATATTTGGGTATTTTAAGCATATATGCTATCCTTACCTAATGTAAGGAAAAATCAAATAAGTAATGTTATGGCTACAGCAACAGTTACATCCAAAGGACAAATCACCGTTCCAGCCTCTGTGAGAGCAGCGTTACATATTGAGGCCGGTGATCGCATTGAATTTGTTGAAACAGATGATGGCAGGTATGAGATCATTGCAGCTACTAAAGATGCCGCTCAGCTAAAAGGCATGATCAAAACAAAGAAGCGTGTATCAATTGAAGATATGAACGCAGCCATTAAAAGTAAGGCTGCCAAATGATTGGCTTAGATACAAATGTAGTTATCCGCTATTTAACTCAAGACGACCCTACACAATCAAAGAAAGCCAGTTCATTAATAGAAAATAAGCTTGATGAACAGAACCCTGGCTATATCAGCCTGATTGTTTTAGTTGAGATTTGTTGGGTGCTTGAATCTTGCTACGACCAGAAAAAATCAAACCTAATCGAGGTTGTTGAAGGGCTGTTAACCACCAAACAGTTTTTAGTTGAACGTGCCTCAATTGCACACAATGCTCTAAAGAAATACCGTGTCGGCAAAGGTGATTTTAGCGATGCTATTATTGAAGTGGTATGCAAAGAAGCAGGTTGTGAAAAGACACTGACGTTCGATAAGAAAGCTATTTCTCTTGGCATGGAAAAACTATAAATCTCAACAAGTGCCACTTTTGAGGAAGAGTGACCATTGGCCTTTTTGAATAACATGAAATCAACCCTTGATTTTATGCACCTGACTCACGAGAGTTATAGATTGTCCCACCCTCTTGCAGATAGTTTTGAAGCACTTGCCGAGCTTCATCACGCTTAATATTACTGATAACCTCAATACCTCTTTCTCTCAAGGCTGCTTGCCAGTTATTAATTTTAGGCCCTTCATCAAAGCCAATTTCTCGTGCATCACTATCATGTGCAGCTGTTACAGTTCTTTTGACACCAGACCATGGAATAGCGCCCAGACACATCGCACAAGGCTCTGTACTGCTTACCAACTCATAAGCTGCCAAACCTTTACCACCAAGATCAAATGTTGCTAATTTACGTTGTGCGAGTGTTAATGCCACCATCTCGGCATGAAGAATAGACAGGTTTTGTTGCGTAACCAGATTTACACCTATCGATACCAGCTCACCGGTTTCACATTCAAAAACTGCAGCAGCGAATGGCCCACCGGTTCGATATTCAATATTTTTTTGTGATGCATTAATAACAAACTGCATACGGTCTTCTATTGAGACTGACGACTCATAGGTTTTGGCATATTCCTGAAGCCATACCGGAAGTGAAAACTGCACTTGCGAAGGTTGATCAAACATCTACATCCCCTATGATTTCTTCTGAAAAATAAAGGCATCATCAGCCACAACAATAAGTTCGGCATTAAATTTCTCTGCTATATATTTCATTGTAGTCATTGAAAAGAAACTTATATGGGTTTGATCATTTTTATAATGCCAATTGCTAAATGCTTCTCTGTTTTTTACCAGTTTTGTCATTATTCCCAGATAACCACCCGGAGTAAGCACCTCCCAAAGCTGTCCCAACACAGATTCAGGTTTAGACAGGTGCTCTATTACTTCTGTCATTGTTATAAAGTCATAAGACTGGCTTAACACTGAATCATCAGGCTGATAAAACACATCATAGGTATTCATGGAATAACCGGCTTCTTCAAATAGCATTTTCAAAGCAGGCCCTGGGCCGCACCCAAAATCCAGACCCTGCCCAGGTGACTGGCGTTTTTCTGACAACTTCTGAGAGAGAGGAATAAACAATCTACCAAGAAACT
>CBDUPD010000612.1:0-2070 GCA_965368985.1 uncultured Spongiibacteraceae bacterium
ATCCACCTGAGCAGTTGATACTTGATCCTGAAGGCGATGCATTTGACCTTGAGAATATGTACCCGCAAGCATCAGAGGCGGTAATAGCCAAAATTCTTGCCAGGCCGGAATACTCCGATATCAAGTTTTATCACGCGGGTGATGTGCCATGGAATGCCAGCTATAACCGTATAATGATTCCTCAAACCATGACCATGATGATGCTCACCTATCTGATTATTGGTGTGATGTTGTATATATTTTTGCGACGTATTATGGGTGTTATAGGACCATTTATTGTCGTTACGTTATCTGTGGCCATTTCTGCTGGGTTTATCGGCATGATGGGTTGGAGTCTCGACCTGATGTTTCCATTTGTGCCCAACCTTTTAATTGCTATCGGTGTAGCTGATTCGGTGCATATTGTTTCAGAGTTCAATACACATTTTAAAGAGTTGAATGACCGGCGAGAAGCAATTAAGCGCACCATGTATCTGGTGGGTACCCCCTGTCTGTTAACCAGCTTGACGACAGCTGCAGGCTTATTGGCAATGTCGTTTTCTCATGTTAAGTCTATGGCTCATATGTCGGTTTATAGTGCATTGGGTATTATCGCCGCATTCATTTTCTCGGTAACCCTGTTGATGACAATCTTCGCTTTTGGTCGTCAGCACTATACTAAAAATCCTTCAGATGGTAGTTCAGTTGGTAATAAGGCTGTAAAAAATGTCTGGATAGATAAGTTGCTAATGCAGGTCGCCACTATTGATATCCGTTATCCAAAAGTAATTGTTGCAGTTTCAGCGATTATTTTCGTAGTGTCCTTCTTGGGTATGAGTCATCTACGGGTTGATAATGACTTTATGGCAGAGTGGAAAGATGATGAGCCCGTACGTGTGCAAACTCTCAAGATTGATGAAGAGATGGGAGGCATGGCTAATGTGATATTTCTGTTTGATACTGGTAAGGCTGATGGTATTAAAGATCCTGTGGTGTTGCGTGAGATCGAAAGGATACAGTTGTTAGCTGAGCAGAAATCACCCTTTGTGAAAAAGACATACTCAATAGTTGAAGTTATCAAAGACCTTAACAAAACCTTTCATAATAATGATCCTGCCTATTATAAAATACCTGATGATCGGAATCTTATTGCCCAGCTACTGTTAATTTATGAAATGAGTGGTGGCGACAATCTGGACGAGTATGTATCAGGTGATTTCTCACGTGCCAATCTGGAAATTCGCTGTCGCATGCAGCCGGTGAGTAAAATGGAAGACCTGGTTTCCTTTATTGAAGCTGATATTGAAAAGAGCCCGCTGGTACATAGTAAGGTTTCGATAACCGGTATTGGCGCATTGTGGGTCAAGTTTTCAACTTATGTTTCTGATAGTCAGATACAGGGTATGATGCTGGCATTCTGTGTAATCGCCATCATGATGTGTATTATTTTTCGTTCTATAAAAATCGGTATGTTGTCGATGATACCGAACCTTGCGCCGGTATTTATTACACTGGGTTATATGGGCTGGGTTGATATGGAGCTCGATTACACTCGCTTGCTTATTGCTCCTTTGGCTATTGGTATCGCAGTAGATGATACGATTCATATGGTTACCCGTTTTCATGTCGAGTTTCGTCGTTTGGGTAATTATGCTGAAGCATTAAAAGCCTCTGTATTGCATGTTGGGCGAGCATTAATAGCAACAACCATTATTCTGGTATTGGGCTTTATGGTGAATATTTTCCATGAGTTGATAACTCAGGTTATTTTTGGCGAACTGATTGCCTGGACAATTTTTGTGGCATTGATTGCTGATTTCTTTTTAATGCCAGCACTGATTTTGCTGGTGAAGCCGTTTGGGTCAGAGTTCAAGCCAGAAGAGGCTGAATCGATAGACGGAACGAGTGTAACGTCGGCAAAAATGGTATAGAATTTGACCAACTTCAGCCAAGGTTTGTCATTCCCGCGAAGGCGGGAATCTGGAGAGTTTAGTGAGATAGTAGATCCCCGCCTTCGCGAGGAGGACACAGGAAAATAGCTCTGGTATGTATGGGAAACAGTAGAAAATGTGAGGTTTTATGAAGCCAATT
>CBDUPD010000613.1:0-2070 GCA_965368985.1 uncultured Spongiibacteraceae bacterium
GCCTTTTTTCAGCGTCCATGCCATGTCACCCAGTACTCGCATGCCTTTGATGCCTTGTTTACTTGCATTCAGAAAAGCATTCTCAAAAAAAGTATATAGTTCTATGCTGTCTGATCTGCCATCCGTAATGATAAGACGTCCTTCCTGAATATCCTGATCAATGCAGGGTCTGACATCGCGCAGTTCTTTCAATATTAGGGTTTGAACCTCGGTAGCGGCAACCATAAAACAACGATTCTCAGCTTGAAGACCGTCTAACAAAAAAGGTAATGCTAATTTTAACCGCCCTGAATCAGTATCATAGAATGCACATAGGTGGCTACCATAATTAATGGAGATCCCCTCAAGGTCAATATGAGCAATTTGATTCGCTGTATTCTCAAACAAGGTAGTTTCTCCCTTTGCCTGACCATGTTCAAGATAGGCTAATAGATCAGTCAAACGAAATCTTCTCTCGCGTCTGACGCCAATGCGCAGGCATGGCAACTTGCCAGCATCACTCCAACGTCTTAATGATATTTCGCTGGCATTCAGTATCTTTGCTGCCTGCTTAATATTCAGAAGCGACTCAGCAGCGCTTTCAGTGGTGCTCATACACACTCTCCTAAAACAATTTCTATTTATCTTATTTAATTATTCAAATAGTTATTCTGTTTTTTTATCATCTTCAATTCTATCTTGCTTGGGTCGTATCGGTTAATTTATCTGTCCTTCACAAAACTCTTGACTTTTAGTATAGCATGAGTAACTATGATAATCATTGATCATCAATGATTATTTGTGATCAGCTATATCAAATCAATACCACCAAATATATCGAGAAAACAAAGGATATCAAGATGAATTCAATTCCAGGCACCTCAGATAATTACAGCTTTTATAGCGCGTTGAGTCATCCGCCATTGCGGGCTGCAGGCAATACACCTGATTTATCAATCTACCGTCCTCAGGGAACGCCTGAAGTCGGTGTTTTTCGTTACCAGGCGCCAACCGAAGGTTTGCTGCAGATTGGCGGTCCACACAGTTCTGACACTGAATGGTCAAGAAATTTCGAAATTGCATGGACCAAAATGGGAGATAAAGGGCCGCTGGTTCTTTTTTTGCATGGTGTTCCAACCAATCGTTCACAATGGGAAGAAGTACAAGGATACGTATCACGTTTCTGTGAAACGATTTCTATCGACATGCTGGGAATGGGTGAGAGTTCCAAGCCGCGTCTTTATGGCCGCAAAAATAATCCGGTATCCAATGGTATGTGGAACTGGATCAATGATGTTGATTACATTGAAAAACTGATGCACCAAGAATATCCAGGACGTAAGTTCATCTTTATTGCCGATGACTGGGGAAGCGGAATTGCTTCGCATTATGCTGCCAAACATAACGATCGTTTAGAGGCATTTGTACAAATGGATCCCATTGCCTTCGACGGCTATCCGGTTAATGAAATACAGGCTATCGGCAGAGCCTCCGAAATTCCCAATACGCAAGAAGGCGATGCCCAATTTGCGATGGTATTTGCAGCTTTTGATCAGACGCTGGTACAAATTCTAAAATCAATGGTGCATAACCCTTCCAAATACAATCAATATAACTTGCGGTATCTGACTTTTCCTTATGTTGATGTGGATTATGAACGCAATAATACAGGTGATGGAGTTACGGATGTCGCAAAATCAACTACCATGCACTTAAAATTACACAACATACGCGTGCTAGCAGATCGTGCTGCAGTGCTTAGCCCAGCTCTGCTACTGCCATATCATCCGCAATATAATCCAACTGGCGTGCAATACCAGAATATCACCGCTCCTACGCTAATCATGTGGGGTGAATACGACAATATGATGCCGGCGGCACAAACACAACGATTTGTTAATGTGTTAGGAACGGATGATGTGCAAATTACCTACATACCAAGAGCAGGACATTTCCCAGCCACAGATAATCCTGATTATGTTGCAGACACCATCATTAACTTCATCCGGCGGGTGGTGGGACGCAGTTCCCTCGCTGATGTCTATGTGGGAAATCATGGCATTTGGACAGGTGATGAACGTCAAATGATTC
>CBDUPD010000614.1:0-2067 GCA_965368985.1 uncultured Spongiibacteraceae bacterium
TATACCAATGGAGCACAAAAATTATGCCCGCACCAATCATACCTGAAATATAGCTAAAACTTGCCTGCAAAAGATAACCCACTTCTGCCATCATTAATATGCCGATAGCAAACCAGATAATGATCCGAATACGTTTAGTAATTGTTAGTTCTTGCAGGTTCATTCCATTACAATCCTATAAATATTTTGAGCAGCTTAATTGAAGTTTTACCGATTTGAAATAGACTTAATTAAAAAGACTTCCTCTTTTACAAAAAATTACATTATGAATGACTTATATCAAATGCAATGTGAAGCCTGTCACCTCGACACTCCCACTGTAACCGAACCTGAACAAACCCTATTATTAAAAGAAATTACCAACTGGGTTATTGTAGCGAGTGAAATACCTAAATTACAACGCACTTTCACATTTACCAACTTTGTTGAAGCTATAGATTTTACTGTTAAAGTCGGCAATCTGGCTGAAGAATTCAACCATCACCCCGCTATTTTAACCGAATGGGGGAAAGTAACTGTAAGCTGGTGGACACATAGTATCAGGGGCTTGCATAAAAATGATTTTATTTTAGCCGCCAAAACAGATCGACTTTAAACATTCTTGCAGCCTACTTTTCAATCAACTCTATCATATAACCGTCAGGGTCTTTAATAAAGGCAATAACAGTGGAACCATGTTTCATTGGCCCTGCATCACGAACTACATCACCACCCTTTTTCCTGATTATTTCACATGTTTTATAAGCATCATCAACACCAATAGCTATATGCCCAAAACCATCACCAATATCGTAGCAGTCGGTATCCCAATTATGAGTAAGCTCTATCTCTGCCGACTCGTACCCACCATCATAACCAACAAAAGCCAGTGTAAATCGTCCTTCAGGGTAATCTTTTTGTCGCAATAACTGCATACCCAAAATTTCTGTATAAAACCTGATTGAAGCATCAAGGTTACCCACGCGTATCATTGTATGCAGCAAACACATTGATTTTTCCTCGACTTGTTCCCGGGTAGATTAATCCTGTTTTATTTTCAGAGCCAACGTTGACAATATTTCATCAACCGTACTGTCATCCATATTTTTATTACTAATATCAGAACCATGACTAATCGCAATAACAAAAGTCTCGGCATCACAAAACCACTCACGCCAAAACATACCGTCTTCTTCAAATTCTTTATAATAAGCATCCAACTCTGCCAATGCAGTTTTGAAATACTCATTGCCTGCAATAGACTGCAACAGTTCTGTCGAAGTCACATTATCATCAGGAATCAATGGGGTCATTTCAATAACACTAACCTCGTCATCATCCGAGATAATGATCGTCTCACCATCTTGCTCAGCTTCCCATTCTTCAGGTAATAGTATTGACCAAAAATCTGTCATTAGTTCGTTCATAATTTTCTCTCCATCCCTGCTCTGGCTCAGTGTGCAACTAACTCAAATTGCATTATTAATGCATCTTCTTTGCCATCAGGACGTGAATAATAATTCTTTCTTACTGTTAACCTTTGAAAGCCAAGCTTTTCATAGAGTCTTATTGCTGGAGCATTGGAAACCGCTACTTCAAGAAAGCATTTAACAATATGCATACCTCTCAATTCTTGCAATGCCGTTAGCATCAGGCATTTGGCAATGCCAAGCCCCTGCTTTTCAGGCAATACAACAATATTTAACAACTCAGACTCATCAAGCACATAAGTAAATACTGCAAAGGCTATAATTTGCTTCTGTTGTTCAACTACCCAGACAATATCATTTTCTATTGACTGCTTTATTTGTGATTCGTTCCAATGACTAAAACCGGCTTGCTGTTCAATAAACACTATTTCTTCATGGTCGCTTACAAGTGCCCGACGAATATCAACCATCATTCTATTGAGATATCAGTGATTTTTTAACCGTCTGCAATGACTGCCACAGAAGTTTTTTGCTATCAGGACTATCCCAATAATGATGAAGCGAATCTAACAAGAGAACAGGTGACTCATTGATAAATTCAATCTCACCAACTTTTGGTAATTTTTCAAAAAGATGTTCTACCAACTGCGAACCCCAC
>CBDUPD010000615.1:0-2062 GCA_965368985.1 uncultured Spongiibacteraceae bacterium
AAATGATTTGCCGCTCAACAATGGCGCAAGAGTTTTATAACCATCAAGGCATTAAAGAAACGCTGGATAAAGAAACTCTCAAATCATACGACCGACCACTTGAAGATTATCACAGAGAAGCCGCAGAAAAAGGCTGGAAAGAAGAGATGAGTGGTGCTCCGAAGATATTCATTACCGGTGGCGCTAACATATTAAGGCGCTCTAATCAGGGCGGCAAGATGCTCAGTGATTTCTGGCCCAAAATTGACCTTGCAATTGCTGTCGAAAAGAAAATGTCATTCACCGCAATGCACTCTGATTACATCTTGCCTTGTTCTGGCTGGTATGAAAAATCAGGCATTAAATACACCATGTCTTACACGCCATGGATACATTACTGTGATGCAGCAGTTCCAGCTTTAGGTGAATGTAAAGATGAATGGGAGGTCTATTGGCTGCTAAGTAAGCGACTTCAAGAGGTTGCCCAAGAAACCAATATGCCTGTAATGAGTGCATGCGGCAAATATGATGTTGACTGGAAACAACTGCATGATAAGTACACAAGTCATGGTGCCTATGGTCAACATGACATAGAAAAAGTGACCCAGCATATACTTGATGACAGCCCAAATGCTAACGGCGTTACCATTGAAACACTTAAGAAAAACGGCATTGAGAAGTTCTCCGGTACTGGTGAAAACATTCAGCCAACCAGTCAATATAACCCTGACTGGAAAGGTGAAGGTGTTTTAACTTCCATGACGCTATTTACCGAACATAAATACCGCTGGCCAACCTATACTGGTAGAATTCAATGTTATATTGATCACCCATGGTTTATTGAGGCCAGAGAAGCATTACCCACACATAAAGGCAGCCCAAAAGCTGGTGGCGACTATCCATTTCAGATGGTATCATGCCACTCGCGTTGGTCGATCCATAGCATGTGGCGTGACGTTCCAATGTTAATGCGCATGCAACGTGGTGAACCAGTAATGCTTCTGAACAGGAGTGAAGCTGAAAAATTAGGGCTGAAGGATAATGATTTTGCCGAGTTTCATAATGATCTCGGCACATTCAAAATGAGAATTAAATACTCCACAATGATCAGGCCTGGAGTAGCGTTTTACTTTCACGCATGGGAGCCACATCAGTTCCCGAATCATGAAAGTTATAAATGGTTAATTCCCGGTTTACCTAACCCTCTTCATATGGCGGGTGGCGATGGTCAACTTAAGTTTGGAATTAATCATTTTCAGCTAGGTTCATATGTGCAGGATACACGGGTAGGTATTCGTGCGATTGATCAAGTATCAGTTGCCTGAAAAACAGAATCGTGATTTAAAATAGAGAAGACAGTATTACATTAACAGAGGTTAATCGATGAAATACGACGTACAAACACCACAACGTCAAGTAGCTATGGTACTTGATCTTAATAAGTGCCTTGGTTGCCACACTTGCTCGGTTGCCTGTAAGAAATTATGGAATACTGATACTGGCACTGACTACACCTACTGGAACAACGTAGAAACACACCCAGGTAAAGGTTACCCTGCCCAGTGGCAAGAAATTGGTGGTCGTACTGAAACAGGTACTGTTAAAAAAGGTGAGATTCCTGATCTTGATACCGGTTATGGTCGCGCATGGACATTCAACCATGCAGACGTAATTGCCAGCACTGGCACAACTAAAGAGTGGCTAAAGCCTAAAGAAGACCCTAAATGGGGTGCAAACTGGGATGAAGACGAAGGTGATGGTGTTTACCCGAAAGATAACCATTACTTCTATCTGCCTCGTATTTGTAACCACTGTGACCAACCTGCCTGTCTTGATGCCTGTCCAAGAAAAGCCATTGAGAAAAGTAAAGAAAATGGCATCGTTACTGTTAACCAGGATCGTTGCCACGGCTATCGTTTCTGCGTAGAAGCCTGCCCTTACAAAAAAGTCTATTTTGACCCTCAACGTGAAGTTGCCGCCAAATGTATCTTCTGTATGCCTCGTATTGAAGAAGGTGTTGCACCAGCGTGTGCTCGCCAATGCCCTGGTCGTATTCGTCACGTAGGTTACCGTGATGACAAAG
>CBDUPD010000616.1:0-2056 GCA_965368985.1 uncultured Spongiibacteraceae bacterium
AGGCGAACAGCTTCTCGGGGTACGCTCATGCCTGCGGCTACTTCAGGACAATAGCCCTGAAACTGATAATCATTGAACATTTTTTTTACTATTGGTGGTGCTTTTGCCATGCCACCGTCGTATCTAAGTGGGTGGCCCATAAGGCATGCACTGATACCTAATGTCATCGGTTCTTGTTTCATAGCTTTAATTCCATTGTTTGTGTTGATATTTACGGTCAGGAATCAAGATCAGATTACTTGAAATTCGATATATTTTTATTGATCCGAATGACTATGACTGTCGTAAAAACTTACATGACAAGCAATCACTAAGCGATTAAGATGACACAGATACCACAAAAGAGAGCAAAGGTAGTGAGCCTTAGCGAAAAACAACTTGAGAAAGATCAACTGCAACTGCTTATTGAAAAAGTTGCTAAAGATCAGGATCGTGCCGCATTCAGTGAGCTATTTACGCACTTCGCACCTTTATTGAAGTCGTTTGCCTTTGCGCATCCCTATGGCAGCGACACATCACAGTTTGCAGACGAATTAACGCAAGAGGTGATGATAAAAATCTGGAACAAGGCGTCAAAATATGATGCTAAATATGCCGCTGTGAGTACCTGGGTGTTTACTATCGCGAGAAATACCCGTATCGATATGATACGTAAACATGGTCGTACCGATTTTCCATTGGATTCTGAAGAGGTATTTGATTTTGAAGATGAATCGATACCTGAGTTATTTCAGCAAGTTCAACAAAAACATTATGAGAGGGATACTAAACGCTATTTTTCAGAGTTACCTGCTGAACAATCGCAAATTATTGCCAAGATATATATGGAGGGTAAGTCACATTCAGAAGTAGCAGCAGAGCTTGATTTGCCTCTGGGTACTGTTAAGTCTCGTGTGCGTTTGGCCCTTTCAAAACTTAAAGCAATGGTTGTACATTAATATGAATACCTTACATCCAACAGACGAACAATTAATAGAGTATTCAGCGGGTAGCCTGGCTACTTCTATCAGCTTATGTGTATCAGCTCATCTGGCATGTTGTGAGCAGTGTCGCCAACAGATGGTAAAACTGGATACTGTTGCCGGCATGATGTTTGAGCAGCAGCAACCGCTACCCGTTGATGATGGAATGCTTGATGCAATTTTTGACCGTATTGATGGCCAGCAGGCAAGCCGTGCTGCAACTGCCAATGTTGAGCTTGACGTAAAACCCCGCTTACCTTCAGCGATTAATAAGTTGACAGGTTATAACCCTGATGAGCTCGATTGGCGTGATCATGGGCGTAATGTTAAATCTGCCAAACTACTGGAATTTGAAGGTATAAAGGCCTCGCTGATTCGTATAAGTGCCGGAGCAAAAATTCCTACCCATACCCATAAGGGTACTGAAATTACAGTGGTACTCGAAGGTAGCTTTTCAGATGCTGAAGGTGTGTATCATCAAGGTGATTTTATTATACGTGACAGTAAGCACCAGCATGCGCCTATGGCAACTGCTGATGCTGATTGTATCTGTCTGGTAGCCATGGATGCACCGTTAAAATTCAATAATCCTATCATGGAACTCTATAACCGGGTTTCTCCGCTTTAGTTGTTCTCTTTTATGTCGGGCTAGCGCCCGGCTATGAATATACTCGAAAAATTTTAATATTTGTGTAACTTACTATTTGAATATCAAATAAATAATATTTAGATAATCCATTCGCTATTTTGCATCGTAAATACTAATAAGACTAAACGATGGAAAGCAAAGTGAATATTCAGATAAATACAGCCGAATTTACTCCAGATAAAATTGCCGGAATTATAGAGCAGCCTATTTTCAATGCGCTCTGGTTCAATGTTATATGGTTTAGTGCGGTTATCGGCAGGGATGTTTTTTTACCGGTAACGCTTTTGTTAATAGTTGCGCACTTTATCTTTGTCTCTGGTCGTAAAAGAGAAGTCTTGCAAGTGTTAATGCTTGCTCCAATAGGCATTTGTATAGACGCCAGTTTGAGCTATGTTGGTTTTTATCATTTTTCAAATGATGTTCTTATCCCAGCCTGGCTTTGTTG
>CBDUPD010000617.1:0-2050 GCA_965368985.1 uncultured Spongiibacteraceae bacterium
TGGCAATCCTAATTATGACGAGATAAGGAGGATAGCAGTATGAGTCAGCTACACCTGCGGCTCAGTTTCTTTTATTAAAACAACGGCCGCGCTTTCCGGTAATTCGGGTGAACAATAAAATTCATCAGCCCACAATGCTTTGATACTTTGGTATAAAATCGCGACCAGACCCCAGGCCAAGCCGATCAGCACTCCCGCATCGATGATCCCGCGCCAGGGCTGATGAAAACGACTCACAATGACAATCAACAAAATAATCATACCGGTTAAAATATAACGAGCAATCAATCGCCGCCGCGTTGTATGGAAATAACTACTACAGAAGAAGGGACTGAAAATGACGTGTAGCACCGTCGGATTTTGATAGAGGTACCGAACTCTGGCGCCGAGTCGTGGTGCGGCACCTTGCTGGAATCCTTTGTATCCCTCGGTATAGGCCATAAACACTACGTTAAGAACCAAGAAAAGCCAGTGATACCACTGCAAATCCAGGTAAAATATTTCCAACATATAGGGCGTCAAACGGAATACGGCCCAGGCAAGGAAGGCGGACACCCCAAAAACACCCCATATTGCACCAATAAAACCAAACACCTTTTTACCCATATTTAACTGTCACTCATTATTCTGTAAAAGTTGATATCGCCTGATTTAAGCTACCCATTAACAAAACAATATGCTTTTATGTGTTTTACACTTTCTGTTCAATGGCAACGCCTATCCGTTGAGTGCGCCCTGCCAAGCGGTTAACCAAATTCGATTCAGGGGTGCAACGGCAATAGCCGAAGCACCCTGAACACTTCTATTCTACTCAAATTATATCGCCGATGGTTTTTAATGATGAGATAAAGCCTTAACCATTTCACCAAAATTCGGCAGTTCCTGAATATAGATAGGTATATTGAGTTTTCGTGTAATTTCAGTTGTCGATATAATGCCCCTGATGTGATGTTTGGATCTATCTACAACCAGACAATCCAGTTGACCAAACTTGGTCATAGTCTTTATCACATCCCTGACGCTAGCATAAGCCAACTCAGAGTAATCAAACACCTTAATCAATTGTCTTTGTCTCATCAAATCCGACACCATCAAAGTAGGCCGATCATATCCCTCGGCTACTTTTTCCATTATTTTCTGTTCCGACAAGTCATCCCGACTAACAATACCCAAAAAAGCACCATTGTGATCAACCACCAACTTTAACCACACATCAGCATTAAGCATCATTTTTACTGCCGCCACGGCTTTTGCGTTGGCATCAATAACCAATGGTTCGTTCAATTTAAAATCAGTCAATACGGATAATGCGGGGGATTCCTCAGTAACTTGACGATAGATATCCGGCCAAACTAGCGTGTCCACTTTTTCTTCACTGTATAACTCAATATTTTTCATCTCAATACCTCTTAAGCAATTTCAAACTAAGCTTGTTTCCCACCTAATCCAATGCATATAACATCTGCTAATGGTATGGCAGGGTCTTAGGGCGATCCCTTAACGGCCTATTAGGCCTGGAATAGCGTTATGGCGGAAATATTAAATGACGACTGTATTAGGAGATGAAAGGGGGTGACCGGATATGATGTAGTTTATATTCGCTGTTCTTTGCCGGGAGAGAGGGATATACGCGTGGCGACGAACTCAGGCAGTACTGTATGGCTGCAAAGGGTGTAGTTGAGGTAAATTTTTCACCACCATTCGAGCTGCTGCTTTTGATGTTGCCATAATCCTTTTCATCCAGGTCAGCAACGATGGATGTGCCGGGAGTGAGCCCTAGCTCCCTATCAGCAGCTGCGACAAAATTGTGGCAGCTAAATAGTGCGAAGGTGAAATATAAGAAAAGGCGAATCATTTAAATCGGCTATAAATAAGTTGTACGACTAGTTGTAGTGATTCGAAGCTGTTTTCGAGTATTCCATTCAGTTAAAGTTCCAAATGGGCTCATTAAAGGTCAATTGCAGAACCTGCCCAGGCCCATCCAAATAAATTTTACTGATGTTTTTATCATAAAATGAATGAATTCCATTGCACCAGGAAGCCTTTTAAT
>CBDUPD010000618.1:0-2038 GCA_965368985.1 uncultured Spongiibacteraceae bacterium
TCTCTTGCCCACTCATTTTTACGCCGCCATAAAACGCAGTCACTTTTAAAGGTAGGAACTGAGCATAAGTGCCAATGGTTGATGCCAGTTGTTCGGCCAATTCACGTGTTGGAGTAAGAATAAGCGCCCTTGGGCTACCTGAAACAGTTTCGAGGGGTTTATCAACCATCTGTTGCAGAATGGGTAATGCAAAAGCAGCCGTTTTACCGGTGCCTGTTTGAGCGTTGGCCAATATATCCTTGCCTCGACGGGCGGGAATGATTGCCTGCTCCTGAACAGGGGTCATTTCACTGTAGCCGCAGGCATCAATAGCTTTTTGAATCTCGGGTGCCAGGTCTAAAGATGAAAAAATCATGCTGATTCCTCTGTAGATGTTACTACAGTAAAAAACGAAAAGCAGATTATAAAGGATTTGTGCTTCGAAGTGTGATTGATGAAATTATAGTAAAAATAGGGTGATTAAATCAGTAAGGAAATGACTAATAATTCTCTCTTTAACGGCTGTTCAGTTACAATAAATGGTCTTTGGTAGCCAATGATCACACTTTAAGCTTATGTCACATTTATTGAAATATATTTCTTCTTACCCGGCTGATTTGCAGCTTCAGGTTCAGAAGATGATTGATCAGAAAAGCCTGGGCAGTTTTTTGCTGGGCAAGTATGCCAGCACTCACGATATTTCTAACGATAGGGATTTGCGTGAATATGTAATGGCGCTAAAAAATAGTCATTTAAAGAAGTCAGACCCTCTTGGTAAAATAGTTTACGATAATAAAATTCATATTATTAATAATGCACTGGGTTTGCATAGTTCTGTCTATCGAGTTCAGGGTAGCAAGTTGAAGAGCAAGAATGAAATTCGTATTAGTGCAATCTTTAAAAAATCACCGGAAGCCTTTTTAAACATGATTGTAGTGCATGAGCTTGCCCACCTGAAAGAGAGAGAACACAACAAGGCTTTTTATAAATTATGCCAACATATGCTACCCGATTATCACCAGCTGGAATTTGATATGCGTCTGTACTTGATTCAACTTGAGCTGAATGGACCTCTTTATCAATAATTATAAAATTATTTGTCGGGCTAAACCTCTACCTGTGATGCGGTTGATTCTATAGCTGGAAATCACATAGACAGGTTTATTACTGAAAAGTCACGATTGACTTACATCAGGTACGGCTGCTATTTAAATCAGTAATATTCCCCACTAATTTACTTGGTTTTATTGTGAGTACCTGATGGGGGGTTATTTTGAGTGAGTTTCTAATTGAATCGCATAGTGACACGTTGATAGAAATTATGCGGTTACTATGCAGTGGTGAGTTGCCTGCAGAGTTGATGAAAGAATTTTCAGAAGAGTGTGACAGTATCAGTAATGATGAGCTTAGAGCGATTTTTGAACAGCTGGATACAGAGGGTATTGATTTTCGTAATAGTGACCCGGTAATTGATTTTTTTAATGATGTTGTTGAAGAAAAAATTGCTGCAGCAAAACTGAACCGGTTTCCTGCCGGACATCCATTACGGGTTTATCTTGAAGAGAATATTGTTTTACGTAGCTGGCTGAAGTTGGCCTGGCAGTTTAGTCCCTCGAAAAACCTTGATAATTTTGCGATGTACTTTAATGATATCTGTAAGGTAGAACTTCATTATCAGCGTAAAGAAAATCAGCTGTTCCCTTGTCTGGAAAAACATGGATGGGATAGCCCTAGTAAAAATATGTGGGCATTCCACGATGAAAACCGTGCATTAATAAAAGAGGTACGTCAGGCGATTGAGGCAGGTGATGGTGAGTTGGCTGAGAAGAAAGCACCTTATCTTTTTAGTGAGCTTGAGCGAATGATGCAAATTGAAGAGCAGCGTTTGTTACCACGCGCACTTGAGTTGCTTGATGAAGAAGACTGGCTTGATATGCGCGAAGGTGATGGTGAAATAGGCTGGCTGTTAGATAAGGCGCCTCCGCCATTTCCTGTTGTTGTAGAAGATGATGATGCAGAAATAAATGAAGACCTTGATCAAGAAGAGGCAGTGCTAAAT
>CBDUPD010000619.1:0-2034 GCA_965368985.1 uncultured Spongiibacteraceae bacterium
AGGTGATAAGTGAAACTTCTCAGGAACAAATACCAGATCACAATAAAGACAGTGCAAATAATCACGCTGTTTATCAGTAAACCATAACTCATGAATCAACGATTGACATAAAGGACATTTCTGCAAGAACTATGTCTCCTCAAGAGTCCCTAACAAGAAACGCTGCCCTGCACTACAGGTAAACATGCTGGATACACCTTCATTTTCTTCCATTTCAGCCTGATCAATCAGCTGGTAATAAACGGTGCGATTAATTCTGGCAAACAAACCATCACGAACTTCAACATAGGGAACCTGCACTCCATTAAACTCGCGCAACTGCCAAACAGTATTTTCATCTAGCTTGATAACATCTTCGGTATTAGTGATAGCCAATAACAAATCCGGTTGTTCTTGGGATTTTACAATACTCAGAATTTCAAAAGGTACGTCACTCACTTCAATTTTGAGTTTTTCTTGAGGTGTCACCAAAAAATAGTCTTCGCCATCAAGTCTTAAGATTGAAGACAAAAGTTTTACCAATGATTCTCGCTGAAACTGTGTACCTTCATGAAACCAACGAATTTGGTTATCAATCAATATATCAATAACCCCCACTCTTTCCGGATGCCATAGGTGTACTGGTAGCAGCGATTTATGTTCTCCGCAATCAATACTTTCAATGATTTTTTTGAGATCTAGTGCCATTTTCAGATTTTAATATTCATAGTTTGTTATAAAGGTCTACACTAAGTATAAAACATAACTGTTTCTTTTATTGATTATTTATGGGTATAAAATTTTATCTTATCATTGAGCCAATCATTGACTGGCTGAACCATAAACGTCCGCCAGACGATGTGCCTTTAAGCAATTTTGAGCGTATCAGCCAGGAAATCAAACCCTGCGATGTTTTATTAGTTGAAGGAAGGTCTCGTGTCAGCGAAGTTATTAAAGTTATTACCCAAAGCCCGTGGTCTCATGCAGCATTGTATATTGGCAGAATTACCGATATTGAAGATATCAGATTGAGAGATGTCGTTAAAAAATACTATGATGGCCCAGACGATGAACAACTGATGATAGAAAGCGAATTAGGCTCGGGAACCGTTGTTCGTCCTATTTCGTTCTACTCTCAAGAACATATCAGAATATGTCGACCAAAGGGTCTAATGTATAACGATGCCCAAGACGTTGTTCGCTATGCCTTAAGTCGCCTGGGTTATGACTATGACGTTAGGCAGGTTCTGGATCTGGCACGCTTTCTGTTTCCTTGGTGGATAATGCCAAGACGTTGGCGCTCTTCGCTGTTTACTTCCAATATTGGTGGAGCTACCAAAACTGTATGTTCAACTTTAATTGCAGAATCATTTGGATTTGTTCAGTTTCCTATCCTGCCGTTGGTGAAACGGGATGAGAACAATAATGTGCAACTCTACAGGCGCAATCCCAAGCTAACCGTGCCCAGCCTGTTTGACTATTCTCCCTACTTTGAAATCATTAAATATCCTTTTGTCGATTATGATCAACCGGAAGATTATAAGCTGCTACCCTGGCAAGGCGCGAGTGATATCAGACATGGCGACCTTGCCCTGTATACATCATCAATAAGACAAGAACATTTTGAAGAACCTGAAGACACAGATGATGATACAGATCTTTCCTCTTTGCATTAAGCTGAATAATGTAAAAGCAGAGAGATAACAGACTGGCTCAACAAATCTTCCAGACATAAAAAAACCGGGTAAACAAATATTTACCCGGTTTTGATCTTACGCTGTATTTACGTCTGAATAATCAGGCAATCAAACGAAGATTAATTACACCATCAATAGCACGAATCTGCTCCAGAACCTCTGCTGAAGGTTCATCTTGCATATCAATAATATTGTAGGCAATTTCATCGCGGCTTTTGTTAATCATATCGTTAACATTGATGTTGGCATCAGCCAGAATCGAAAGCACACTACCCAGAATCTTGGGTACATTCTGATTACAGATTGTTAGACGATACTTACCATCTCTTTCAAGCTTGGTAGCAGGAAAGTTCACAGA
>CBDUPD010000620.1:0-2029 GCA_965368985.1 uncultured Spongiibacteraceae bacterium
ATTGAATTTCAGCATCGTCTTCTTCAATAGTAATATCATTCGCCATTGACTCATCACTATCCGGATCAGTAATAGCATCTTGTTGGGAAGTTACCGTATCATCAACAAGGTCAATCGCCAGCAGATCTGAAAAATCATCAGCCTCTTCTTCAACTTCACCAATGGCTTCAAATTCTTGTGTAAGCCCACCGCTACCAGAAGATGCATTATTGTTAGATATACTCTCGGCGATCATCTCGTCTGTAATAGCCGCCTGGCTCATCACGGTCTTATCTTCATCGCCCACACTATCTAACAGCTTGTCTTTAGATGCACCAGACTCTTCTACGGGAAGTTTAATGGCAGCAAATTGCCCTGTTTTGGAACTGTCTGTTAAAAAATCATCAAAATCAGCTTCTTTTCCTATTTCTTCTTCGCTTATTCCTGACGTGGTTTTAGCCATCGCCTTTTCAAATTCGTCGTCTCCACTATCCATTGCTTTTTCGAATGATTCTACATCCTGAATCAGGGCATCACCAAAATCACCCGACCCTTGATCATCTTCCTGAAACTTCTCAGTAGAACTATTAAATGCAGGAGCAGAATCAACATCCATTAAATCCGGATTTAATTCAAAATCGTCATCATCATATGAAGCTGTCACAGGCTGGGCAACAGGAATAGTTGGTATATCATCATGCGAGGGCCCACCTACTTCCTGAGTCTCGCTACCCATAAGCTCGGGGCTTAATTCAAAGTCGTCATCGTCATCAAACACACTGGGCTCGGGCTTTGCTGCTGGCACTGCACCTGTTGGTTGTGCAGTAGGTACACCTTCATTGTCACCAACACCTAATAGTTCATCACTAAATTCGAATTCACTCTCTTCATCATCAGTTGGTGGAGGAACATCAGGTGCCGGTTTTTTTTCAGTGTTCAGGTTTACACCTTCGACATCCAGTATCTCAAAACTAAACTCTTCTTCAGAATCATCATTGTTATTATTTTTATCGTCGTTCATCAAGGCTACCACTTAAAACTTCTGGTCATTTTTTACCATCACCCGGAAAGTTAATTCCGGACTTTAATAAAAATATAAATTCATCTGGATATCTATCTGATTATTAAGATATTTTTTTTAGCTTAAATCAGCTATATAAGTATAGAAGCTCTAATAGCTAAAGCAAATTCTGAACCCAAGAAATTCTACGGTTTTTTATAAAACAAAGACAAGAAACGCATGATAAATAAAGGATTATCCGGGTATTCTTTTTAACTTGGCAATATAGGTTTTAAACCATATAAAACCAACTGCTGCACATAAGATATTGACCGTTGCGTAGGCTATAAAAATACCCTTAATACCATAAAGATACGAACCTAGATAAGCGAGCGGAAGGTATAAAATCAATACCCGCAGAACACTAATTGATGTTGCAGGCAAAGGCTTCCCCATGCCATTAAAAGTAGCACTTATCACCATAACAACCCCTGCACAACCATAACTTATAGGCACTATCCACAGATAATCAGTTGCTACTGTTATTACCTCGGGCAACTCAGAAAACAGGCCCACCATTGGCTTGGCTAATATCCAAAGAACTATCGCCAAACAAACACCAAATAGCATCGAAAAAGCACATGCCTTATTAACACCTTCAATAACCCTGTCTATCTGTTTCATTCCCAGATTTTGACCTACAAATGGACCTATAACTGCAGACAATGCGTAGAATGCAATTAACATAAGTGGTTCAATTCGCCCTGCCACCCCCATGCCGGCAACGGCATTCTCACCATAAACTGCCAATAGCGCTGTAATAATCGCGGATGACACAGGGATAATGATATTGGTTCCAACAGCTGGTATAGCTACATGAAATATTGATTTCCATGACTGCCAAACACGAGAAAATGACACGAAAGGACTACCAAGAAGATGCAGTCAACGACGTCCTAACCAACCTAAAAAAAGCTCAGAAGCGTTGGCATGAAGACGGTGATAAGCATGCGTTTTCCCTAACTGCCACTACGGGAGCTGGTAAGACAG
>CBDUPD010000621.1:0-2020 GCA_965368985.1 uncultured Spongiibacteraceae bacterium
GTAACGTACTTATATCAATGGTATTGCTCTCATGAGTAATTGTATTGCAGGTGACAATTTTTTCTGCACCTGAATCTATCAGTTTTTCATAAGCGCCTTCGGCAAATACGGCGTGTACACCAATGCACATGGGTGAACGCATTCCTGATATTTTTAGATGCCTGATTGTTTCGATCATGGTCATGCCGGTTGAGATGATATCATCGACTAATACCGGTGTATGCTGTTGATATTTTTCAACATCAGGGACAGAAACCTCGACATCGGTGTCGCCATGACGTACTTTATTGAGTACGGTAAAAGGAGCTGATGCCCTGGTTGCTACATCGGCTACCCATTGTTCGCTCTCTTCATCGGGGCCAATCAATACCGGTTTGTTGATATTGTCGATTATCCACTTAGAGATGGTATCTGCAGCATGTAATGCTGTTGCTGGTATGGTGTAAATTTCAGAAAGATTATTATGGCGGTGAAGATGTGGATCAATAGTGATTAGCCAGTCATAGTGGCTGGAAATAAACTGGGCAAAAATAGTTGATGTAATAGCTTCACCTGATTGAAAGCGTTTGTCCTGTCGCATATAGCCCAGGTAGGGGGCAACCAGCCCAATACTTTTTGCGCCCATTTCACGAGCTGTTTTACTGAAAAACATGAGTGCCATGGACTTTTTGTCTGGATGCTCAAGGCCGCATATAACAATAATCTTTTTGTCCTTTACATCAGTTTTAATTTGAACATATGACTCACCGTCTGGAAAGTGTCTGATTTCCACCTCACCCATAGTGATGTTTAGATGTAAGCCAATACTCTTGGCCAGTGGCTCGTATCCGGGGAAGGCAAATATCAAACTCATGATATTGAACTCTCAATTTTGATGATTTCATTGCCTTCTTGCAGGTAATTAAGAGCATAATCAAGTTCACCTGAAGATTCGGCATGAATGGTGAAGAGTAGGTCACCCTTATTAACCTGCGTTCCAACCGGTGTATGCAAATCGATACCGGCCACCTTATCTGAGGGTGCCCCTGCAAGTTTGGCAATTAATGCCAGTCGACGATTGTCTATTGCTGTTACTATGCCGCTCTTGTCGGCTGTGTGGTGTTCTGTAAATGCAGCAACGGGAATGTCACGTAATCCACCTTGTGCCTCACATATAGCCTTGAACTTCTCCCAGGCTTCGCCATTTTCGAGAATTTTTCTAGCGATTGCATGGCCTTTTCCAGCTTCTACATCAGGTGAGAATTCGATGATATGCCCCGCAAGAGTAATGGCTCTTTCTCTAAGGTCTGGAGGAGCATTATGGTCGTTACGTAATACGGCAACAACATCTCGTGCTTCAAGTGCTGGTCCTATACCTCTGCCAACGGGTTGGCTGCCATCACTAAATACAACTTTTACAGTAATGCCCAGACGTATACCGACCAGCTCAAGGTGAGCTTTGAGATCTTCTGCCATGGCCTGTGTCCGAACTTTTGCAGTAAGACCAATGGGTATATCTATAAGCACATGGGTTGATCCTGCAGCAATTTTTTTTGAAAGAACAGATGCAACCAGTTGCCCGCCGCTATCGAGATCAAGGGCTTTTTCTACACGTATAAGAATATCGTCTGAAGGGCTAAGTGAGGCAGAACCTCCCCAGACGATGCAGCCGTTTTCTTTGCCGACAATATGTTTCATAGTGGTCATGTCAATTTCGACGGGAGCCAGTACTTCCATTGTGTCTGCAGTGCCAGAAGGTGAGGTGATAGCCCGAGACGAGGTTTTTGGCATGGTGAGGCCAAATGAGGCGACAATAGATACCACTATTGGAGTGGTGCGATTACCGGGCAGGCCGCCAACGCAGTGTTTGTCGACGATAATTTTTGAGTGCCAGCTGAGTCTGTCTCCTGCGTTGACCATGGCCTCGGTGAGGTCAACGATTTCATCAGCATTCATTCTTCCACCGGCACATGCTGTTAAAAAAGAGGAGATGTAAATATCGGAATAGCGCCCGGCAGTAATATCCCTGATGATGGTGTCG
>CBDUPD010000622.1:0-2010 GCA_965368985.1 uncultured Spongiibacteraceae bacterium
CAAAAGAACAGTCTGAAGGAATACGGCAGGTTTCTCAGGCGATGTTACAGGTTGATAAAGCTACTCAGAGTAATGCTTCCTCTGCAAATGAGTTGGCCGCAACAGCTGACCAGATACAACAAAATATTAACCAGTTAAATGATGTGGTATCTCTGTTCAAAGTATAACTTTTGCGATTAAAGGAGGCGAATATTTTTTGTTCGATCCCGGCTGTCTTTCTTGATTTTCCTGGCCCTGCCTCTCTCCCCTTTACCATAACTGCCAACTGTACGAACAACAGCAGCAACAAGAATCAGTAATCTCTTAAGGTGGTATATACCTTTGACATATCCCAGTGAGAGTTCTATTATCAGGGATATACTTTAGGCATATCCCTGAGAGGTTTATCTAATGGAAAGAGCAAGTGTTTTCAAAAGTAATAAAAGCCAGGCTGTCAGGTTGCCAAAACCAGTAGCCTTGCCTGATTCTGTTAAAAAAGTTGATATTATTCCGCTTGGTAGAGCTCGTTTAATTGTTCCTGCTGGTGATGCTTGGGATAGTTGGTTTGATGGTGAAGGTGTTACAGAAGATTTTATGCAAGATCGTGAACAGCCGTTAGATCAGGAAAGAGAGAAGTTATAGTGCTGAAATACATGTTGGATACAAATATCATCATTTATACGATTAAGAATAAGCCAGAAAAGGTTCGTGCAGCGTTTAAAACACATTATGGTCAAATCTGTATATCAAGTGTAACTTTAATGGAGCTTATCTATGGAGCAGAGAAGTCTTCAAATATTGAAAAAAACCTTATGGAAATTGAAGGTTTGGTAGCCAGATTGGATGTTCTGTCATATGAAGACTCTGCGGCTATCCATGCTGGGCAGATACGAGCTGAGCTTGCAAAAAAAGGCACTCCTATAGGTCCTTATGACCATATGATTGCAGGGCATGCTCGTTCTCTAGGTTTAGTGTTGGTTACCAATAATCTCAAGGAATTCAAAAGAGTGGATGGTTTAAGGCTGGAAAACTGGTCCAAATAATTATCGGGGTGTCCATATATGTCCTAGTGATTTGGATGCTTGGAATAATGGAAAGCGTTAGAAAGGTTGCTTTCAGGCAGCTTTCGGCTCTCGCTTTTAATCGTGTAGTGTCAGGTCTCCCTTTCCCCGCTGCTACTTTCACAAGTAAAAGCACGTAGGTGGAGTGAGCTTGCGAAACTTATCATCTTATTCTTGAATATCCTTGTTGGGGTTCATTCTTCAACCCAGCCTACAATTTTCATCCGTTAGCTGCCTTCGAACATTCTGAATTGCTGCTTTTGAGAAGCATTTTTGAATAGTTCTGACCCGCAATTCATGGTCGAGCGCGGAACTCATAAATAATCGGTTGATACGCATGTTGAGCTGTCGCTATCAGAGGTATTGCAGCACATCTCTGATTTATATTAAGGTACTGCTTTGATACTTTGCGGAAAGTAATCACCGCTCCTGCAGTTGCGCAATCACCTTGGCGACTGCCTTATCTTCTGCCTGGTCCTCGGGCATGGTAAAACAGATAATATCTACCAGATCTCCATAGGACTCTTTTAAGATATCAGCAATTTCTTCATAATGACCATGGGGAACAAAGGTGTCTAGCATCTCATCCGTTAGAACACCGGGCATCTCATCCCACTTGCCTTGTGATACCAGGTATTTAAGATATTCACCCTTATCTTGCCAACCATAAAGTTCAAGACTGGGCCAGTAGTTGGGTGTTGAATAAACCGTGGCCAGTGTTTTTCTGTGTTGTTCACGTTGGGCAGCTATTATCTCAGGTGATGTGCCGGTAGCGCATAATGAGTTGGCATAAAATTCAACATCATCAACTGATCGCCCGGTTCTTGCCGCACCTTTGGCTACGTTCTTGCGCATCACTTCTTTTATATACCGAGGGCAACTGTTAGTGGGGTGCGGAATAACACCGCTGGCCAGCTCGCCTGCCAAGGCTGTCATGTTAGGGCCGATAGCGGCCAGATGAATCGGGATG
>CBDUPD010000623.1:0-2010 GCA_965368985.1 uncultured Spongiibacteraceae bacterium
CACTAGGGTGTGTGATCAGAATGATGCTAAAGTTTTCACCTGTGCCATCAACCAAATTAGGAAGTGTATGGTTATCAGCAAAAACCTGCTCTGTCAGAGCTGGATAATATCCGTTTGGTGTATCGGAAAAGCTTCCGTAAACGAAAGTATGTGGAGTTCCTCCAGTAACATCATTACCAACATAATCAATACCATTCTCTGTTAATGGTGAATAATCGATCAAGTAATGGCCTTGTGTCGCTGCAGGGTTATAATAATTATCTAATGTCACTGAGCTATCATATAAATCGCCCGTGCTATAAGTAACGATATCGGTTACCGCACCTAATGGTGTTGGTTGTATAAGAGAGTATATATCAGCTTCTGTATAAGAAATCTCAGCAAATGTAGACGCTGGTGATTTTGCAGTTACTGTATGCGTCAGTGTACCAGCGGCTGCATCATATGTTACAGAATAAGTAAACCATTCATGGTTCGGGAAAGTGCCTACTTCTATTGTATGGTTTCTAACTTCGAACGGATTGACAGGGTCTGCCGGGTTGCCCGGAGAAGAAAAGTTCACTGTTGCCGGTACGGGTACTAGTACGTAATCCAGAAGTATGGGGTCATACACAGGCTCTGGCTCAGGTTGATGAATTAATAAACGAGAAGACCCTATCAGGATAACTTGTCGTGAGTCTGTGCCTGCTGCAGATTTTGTTACCTTAAAATCAATTGATGCATCAAAGCTGGCAGTATCTTCATAAATAACGCCTTCTGGAGCCGGTAGTAAGCCAGGTAGCCATGCACCCTGGAAAAAGAAGAATGCTTGTGTTGCAAAGTCATTATCTCCAAATCCATAGTCAGGTAACACACCATAAACTATGTCACCTGTCTCATTGCTATAATCACCGAAATCTCCGGTACCTTGAATTTTGATAGCACGGCCTGCATTGTCATCATTAACAAGGCTGATGCCTTCCTGGTACAAACAGGATTCAGTGTCAACCAGAGGCTCATAACAATCAGGAAAACCTGCGATGTTACCTAACACGGCTGATCTGTCATTGAAGTCGCCTCCTAGTGGGACATCTTCAAAGGTTAATTCCAGAGGAGAGCCGCCAGGAGCTATCTCAAGCGCCAGAGAGGTCATTGATAATATGGATAAAGCAGCAAGGGATGCACCTGCCTTGAGGATCGATTTCAACATTCTGTTTCCTTTTCCGTTGTATGTTTTTTAGGCGCGTGAAATATATACTGCTGTATATAAAAAGTAAAATATTTTTACCAAAAAGTGATGGTTATATCTTTTTAGTTATAAGCAGTTTTTTTCTTATGCGCACCCTACCTGAATAGGTAGTATATCCAAGGTAGAATTGTCTATATTGTATACAGAGTTTTTTCTTAGTCATGGCTTGCGTGATTTATGTCAAGATTATAAGCAAGTGTTATACATGCTTGCGATTATATATTCATGGTAAGGCTTCATTTTTCCTTAAGGGATGTCTATTGAGATTAATGGGCTGGAAAGAAGGTGTCGCGAGAATTAAACAGGCAGAAGTGAGTGGGAGTACTCCCGTCTACTGTATTAAAAATTATTTAATGCTTTTGCTCCGATTGACAAACCAAAAATAGCATTAGCAACCACATAATCTATATGCTGTTTTTGGGCGGTGTATTCACCGAAATCGAAGAAGGAAAAGCCATTTCCGCCGGGTAAAAGCGCCAACGCAGGAAGGTCTACAGGCACTGATGCATCAACTCAGTCTGCGTATCGGGCGGTATCTGGAGCGTCAGGGCTTGATTGAAAGGGATTTAGAAAACAGCTATCTGATGCTGGAGGGTCTGCAAGAAAACCCGTTGACTGATCTGCACAGCCACTCCATTACCTACCATATAGCGGTTGGTCCACAGCAAGGCCAAGAGGTTTTCACGCTGTAAACATTGCAAACGAATATACGAATATATGAATATAGGAGCTACTCAAATTCTAAGGGATTTGAGTAGCAAGACAGGTTTTCTGGTTTTTTA
>CBDUPD010000624.1:0-2009 GCA_965368985.1 uncultured Spongiibacteraceae bacterium
GCGATGACCCTTTCACCCCTAACAGTAAAATTCAATGGCTAACCGGATTTGAACGAGAAGCTATACGAAACTTAACACTAGGTATACAACTACTGATACGAAAAACCCAAAATCATAACGAAGAGATTAATTCTGCTTTTAATCCTGACTATGTTGCTGACGAATGGCAAAAGCTGGTGACACTTCGCCTCACCCATCTTGCACTGCAACAAAAACTGACAACTTCATTTTTTGTTTTTCATTCGCCCAATGATGAAGACTACTTCATAAAACCCAAAGTCAGTTACCGTTTTAACGACAACTGGCTCTACGTTATTGGTGCCAATATATTCACCGGCAAAGAAGATCACACACAATGGGGGCAGTTTGAAAAAAACACAAACGTTTATGCTCGCGTTAAATACACTTTTTAAATGAAAAAAGAGGTACTTAAAAATGACAATTGATAACGCCATACATGTAATAGCAGGCACATTTATTATGGCCAGCGTCGCACTGGGATATTTTGTTAATCCGTGGTGGTTTGCCTTCACCTTTTTTGTTGGGGCCAACCTGTTCCAATCAGGTATTACCAAATGGTGCCTGATGGCAAATATACTGAAAAAACTTGGCATGAAAGAGTGCTGTTAATAAACTTAACTATGAGGGTAGCCGGCTTTGGTCGGCTATTCCTGCCCTGCTCTACCAGAAATCCAAATCTTCTCACCACTAATCCAACTCTTCTCACCAGTCACCCGATTCTTCTCACCAGTCATCCCGACCGTAGCGGAGGGATCTCCAGAAGAACTTCCGTTAATGTCCTGAGCAGTAGTAACACAAAAAATGTTCGTCTCTTCCAGCTAGCCTCAATAGAGGCATTAGCATGCCCCATAATATAAGCGAAGCGAACAAAGCACCGCGCGGAGAACCGCAGTTTATCTCCATGGACGGAGTGTATGCAGAACAATCGCCTGGAGCGATTGCTGCTACTTGGCGTATATGAGGAGGTCCGACCCCAAGAAGTGTTTTGGGTTTTCGAGCACAGAGCTGATGCAGTCACAGGGAAAATGGGCCATTATTCAGAGGTCACTTAATTTTATCCCGGGCTTTCAAGATAGCTTCTGATCTGTGCAGACGCTGTTAAATGCATGACAATTATGGCATCAAAAAGTCAACACCTTATCACTATCTAACACCCAATTAGCAAGATCTTGCATGCTTGACTTTTCAGCACCATCAAAATAAGGCTGATTTTTTAAAATACCGCAGCGAGCCATACATGTACCGCATACTTTTACGTCTGCACCTTTTGCAATCAGGTCTTTCAGGATCTCAACCAGATTATGGTCATAAGTTTCAGGTTTCTTGTAAGCATCACGGGCAAGATCTACAGCGTCATTCATCAAGAATAGCCTTACAGCAGATCCATTCTCAATTAGCTTACCTGCCAGACGTAAAGCGTTCCAGGTAACATCTGTGGCATCATAGGGTTCTCGATTAAGAATAATGAGTGTTTTCATAGTAACCTCCTTGAATGGATGAATGGGGGTATGCACAGTAGACTGTCTTACAAAAGCGGCCTGGAGAAAAACCTGACCTTACGCGTGTAGAACGTAGCAGGATAAGAGACATTAATCGGTTTTCCTTTCTATAATAATTAATCGCCAGGCAAGCACTCCAATTATTAACCACATAATACTGCGAAAGCTCATTGCAGCTACTGTACGATATTCATATGCGCCACCTCCGTAAATATGAGCACCGAATAAAACAAAAAAAATAAGCGTTGCAGTAGCAATACCAAAGGCCAGCCACACAGCCCATCGGCGACGCAACCATAGACTAACACCTGTAAAAATGTAGATAAAACCCGCCGAAAAGTTGAACCAGAGCACAAAGGGTACATAGTTACCTGCAGCCATACGTGCTTCTTCTATGCCATAAAGAACAGCACCACCTTCCTTAATCGTCACTAAACCAAATACGACTGCAATAAGCGAAATGATTCGAATAATAAACCGATTCATATT
>CBDUPD010000625.1:0-1991 GCA_965368985.1 uncultured Spongiibacteraceae bacterium
TAAAAAGTGTGACTCCCCGGTAGTCGCTGAAGTCGGCCAATGCAAAATCTGTGAATTTTCTCTTGATGGCAGTGAGTATGAATATGCCATTTATATCAATCACCGCAAGCCTTTAAAACCTACGCTGATTTTGCTGGGTATTATCTATGCCATCACTTTTTTGGTTTTCGATTACCCATTACATGCCGGTGTCATTATTTTCTTGCTCATTGTGACCGTCCATTTGGTCATGAAAATGATTAAAAACTATTAAATTCTTTCAATAAGCCCATTTTATGCGGTTTTATCTATAAATGTTGTAGCAAAATTCTTCATATTTCAGCAAAATATGCACCCCTCCTCTTTTGTGAATAAACAGGGGATATTTTAAATTCCAATTAATGGAGAAACTGAATGTCATTGAAAGATAAGGTTGTATTAATTACTGGTGCCGGTAGTGGCATGGGACGACTGGCAGCACAGCGTGCAAGTGCAGCGGGCGCTAAAGTAGCAGCACTCGATGTAAACGAAGCCGGCTTGAAAGAAACAGCTGAAGGCAATGACAATATCAGCATTTTTCCAGTTGATGTAACCAATATAGAGCAGGTAAATAGCGTTGTTAATGATGCAATTAACCAACTGGGCAATCTTGATCGCGTAATCAATGCTGCTGCCATCATGCCTTTTGGCAAGATTCTTGATCATGACATTAATAACTTCCATAAAGTTATGGAAATCAATTTTGGTGGTCTGGTAAATATCACTAAAGCTACTCTTCCAAATATGCTTGATAACAATGGCGGTGATTTCATCATATTCTCATCGATGCTTGGTCAGATGCCGGTCCTTTTGACAGGTGCCTACAGTGCCAGCAAATTCGCTACCTCAGCTTTTGCAGAAGTATTAGCTCACGAAAACAAAGACAAGGGCGTTCGATTTGCCTGCGTATGCCCACCAGCTGTAAAAACACCTTTATTGCAACAGGCTGTTGATACTGCATGGCCTAAAATTCTCGATGAAAATCCACCAATTCAGCCTGAAGAAGTATTGGATGCCATAGAAGTAAGTCTTCAAAAAGGTGAATTTTGGGTATTTCCTGGCAAAGGTACTAAAAACGGCTGGCGTGCACGTCGTTTTGTACCAGAGCAAATCTGGAAGCACATTCACAAGACGGAAGGCTGGTAAAAATACCACCCTGCCTGTTTCCTGAACCCCGCATTCTCGTGGGGTTTTTTATATCTGTAACATCTTTTTCAAGTATTCATACTCCATCTAATACAAGCCTGTTCCTATCTTGTTATTGCTTCTCTATTTCTCACCTTATACAGTTTAGTAAAAAATTGCGAGATTTTAGTCAGGCTTCTTGACTAGTTTATATTGTCACCGTATGATCTTAACAGATTCTTTTATGTCACTTTTCATTTGTGATTTATGTAACAAGACTTCATCAAAAACTATGTATGGAGAGTTATAATGTCAGAAATCTATAAACCGGATTGGCATTCAAAAGTTGAATCAACGCTTACCGTAAAAGATAGTCATGAATTAAATTGGCATGATGAAGCTGATGTCATTGTTGTCGGGTTTGGTGGTGCTGGTGTATGTACAGCAATAGAAGCTATCGATTGTGGTGCCACTGTTATTGCTTTGGATAGATTCAATGGTGGTGGAGCTACAGCAATCAGTGGCGGTGTTACCTATCTGGGTGGAGGCACAAAACAACAGATTGATGCAGGTGTCGATGACAACCCGGAAGAGATGTACAAATATCTGCAAATGGAAACAAAGGGTATTGTCAGGGAAGATACACTACGTCGATTTTGTGAGACAAGCACGGAAAACCAGCAATGGTTAGTTAACAATGGTGTAGAACTAAACGCTTCATTATCCCCGGTAAAAACATCCTACCCTGGAAAACAGTATTATCTCTATTATTCTGGCAACGAAACTGTGCCTGAATATGCAAAAAAAGCAAAACCGGCCCAAAGAGGTCATCGTGCTCTGGGGAAAGG
>CBDUPD010000626.1:0-1989 GCA_965368985.1 uncultured Spongiibacteraceae bacterium
CAACAAATTTTTCCTTAACAAACCTGACTGACCACCTTCCAGAAGCAACGCATTTTCTTCATAAGCAAGGGCGTGAGTCTACAATAGCGACATGCTTAAAACTGGTTTTACCTCAAAGTTGGGCGTTGTGGTCTTTTCACTGGGTTGATGGCTGGATAACAGTTAATCAAATACTTGAAAGACTTCCTTCGGACGATGATAAAACTACCCCTGCTGAAAAAGCAGCGAGTGAAGCAATTTATTATGCATGGAAAATTGGAATTTCAGGTGTGTTGCCAAGTATCGTAACGGGTAAAGGATTGGTTGCTTCTGGAAGGTGGTCAGTCAGGTTTGTTAAGGAAAAATTTGTTGAGATTGCCAAGCTAAGAGCAGGGTATTCTGCTTTATGTTGGATAATAGGCGTTACAGCCTATGTAGGTATGATTATTCTCGTTTTGATGGTTAATATTTTGCCGGATAATGAGGAAGTGTATAGTCATATATATGATTTTTATCTTTGGGCAGCAGTACCGATTTTGATTTCTCTAGCTATTGTTATGTTGTTGTTGCGACCAATTTATGTTTTAGCACTTTGTGATCTGTATTCGGATTTCCTTACAGAGAAAGGAATTGATGTTGATTTGCCTGAGAATCCACCTCTACACATAAATGTGATCGTTGCATTCCTTGTAATGTGTATCTTTATTGGTATTGCATATTTCTATAGAGTGGAGCTTGGAATAGTAGATATGCTATCAACTCCTTATGGTCAGGAATATTAAACAAAAAGATGGAAAAGGTTTTCAGATGAAAAATATTCTTGTTCTTGCCATTTCAGTATTCATATTGTCATGCAGTAGCCAACAATCTGGTCAGCAGTCTTTGAGTAAAGGCGAAAACAAGGAGATGGATCTTTTTGCTGCTGCTAGCCAAGGCATGCAAACGGTTCATCAGAAGCGGCTTGAAAATCATGATACCCAAGTCAAATTACAACGCATTCAAAAGGAATCTGTTTTTATCTGTCAATTCATAAAAAAAACGATGGTCGAAAAAACTGAACAGGAGCGAATGAATCTTTATTCAAAGATGCCAGAGCATCCGGAAGTTATTGAAACAATGTTGCAGATGCAAGTGGACATTGTCTATGAGGCTTGCAGTTGTAGTGCAGAAAAATATATTGCGACATTACATGCCGGTGATATTGACGATATCATTGCTTCTGAAAATCAGATTTTGAGAAGTAATATTCGAGATGGTCTCGACGATTGCAAGTTTGAATCAATGCGAGCTGCCGGCATGTATGACATGATAAAAGGCAGTTTTCAAAAGCTTTGTTATCTCGAAAATGATATAGCATCTTTACGCCTGGAAAATGTTCCGTCGGAGTTTCATCTTGCAGTCATCGATCAACTTGATTTGAATGAATTAATGGAGAAGTACCCTGAGAAAAAAGAACGCTGTGGTTGTTTATCAGAAAGTATTAGTCGTACTGCTGACGAAGATTTGTTTAAAGGATATTTTATTCAGAATGAAGAAAAGAGAAATCTGGAAAGATATACTGCAAGTGGGGTGCCTCTGAGCCCAAAAGAGTTTTTCAAAAGTCATTTGAGTAATATGCAAAGAAAATGCTCCACCCCAAATCATGAAGGTAGGCACATTGTAAAAAAATCACCATTGCATCGATACACAGGGAATTATGATAATGGCTCATCACCAATATTTAAGTATTGTGTTCATCCTGAATTGATATTATCAGAAGAAGAATATCAGCAGGGTGTATATGCCGATGTATATATCATTCTCAGTGAAGATGGTAGCGTATATAGAGCTAATGTGAATGGCGTAGACCCCTATGTAGGTACCCGGTTATTAGCAGCTATTTGGGAGTGGAAGTTTTCTCCCGGTAAACTTAATGGTAAAGAGAATGGTGGTACGGTAAGTTTTGTTGCAAGCTATACCAAAAAGGATGGAGAGTATGTTCATCAGCTTTGTCCGGATGCTTTTAATTGA
>CBDUPD010000627.1:0-1989 GCA_965368985.1 uncultured Spongiibacteraceae bacterium
GCAAGACCAGTCAGGTCATCCTTAAGTAGCTCTCTCTCACTCAGTTTTCTTTCCTGGGAAAGCAGAAGTGACATATCCTGTACAGTTTTTTCATAGGCCAGAGCCAACACCCCGCAAATGGTGACACAGGCAATCAGGTTCCACTGGTACCAATAGTCATTACTTAACAGTAAATATTGATCTATCTGAAAGTGTGAATGCCCCAGACTAAAATGCGTGATAACAGCCAGCACACTGGCGACTGAAGATATAATGAGCAATCTGGCATTACCAGGAAGCAGTGCAATAAGCGGAAGATAAAAAAGATTCAACATCATGGGAGATGATTGATTACCTGATATCAGGATAAGCCCATTGATGATGATAAACTGACTGACCAGAAGTACGACTGCCGTATGCTTTATTGATCTATCAATATATAGCATCACAATAGGCACAACACCCACAATAGCCACAACTCCCCAAAACAAGAGAGCATAAAGCGAAACTTCGCCACCAACATAAAGCCATATCAGTAGGGAAAATACGCTGTAAATAAAGAGCAAGATTGAGATTAACAGGAAGTATCGAGCACGATGCTTATCAATTAAACCCCAGCTCAAGTTATTCGGTATTACTTTATCAAACCAGGTTGATGACATTTTTTTAATAAATTATTTAACTTTGAGTTTAATTACATCATGCCTGAATTTTTTCAGCAAGTGCGTTTCATCAACATCTGCTGGCAGTCTGGCATAGTTCAATAGCAAATATTGTCTGGTTACGCTTTTTATCATTTTTTCTGAATCAGGCCACTTTTCGACAGCCCTTTCCATAAAATCCACCGGCCCCTCTGCTGGCGCCTTTTTCATGCCTTTTCGGGTCATTTTCCTTAAAAAACGTCGGTATATTTTTTCAACTTTACTGACAGGTGCGGGACGATATTTATGGGAAAAATAGATCGCCATAAGTAACGGAACTCCAGCGAATACGGAGATCATAAATAAAGCCAGTGATTTTGCTGAGGAATCACCCAGCAGCTTTTTCAACACCGTTTCCTGATTCTTCCCCTGATAACCAAGTACCCAGTTATTCCAGAGGAAATTCACTTGATCCACCCGGTGCTGCATATTTCTTACCCAGGTAAAATCCTGATAGCGTAAAGGTGAAAAAGGTGCATCTTCCAAAAATCCTTCCTGTGACTGCAAGCTTTCTTGCCCACCTCTTTCAATACGCTCCGGGGCCACTGCATATGTGGGGTCAACACGCACCCAGCCTTCATCCGGATACCAAACCTCAGCCCATGCATGTGCATCAAGCTGCCTGACAGTCACATGGCGCTCATAAGGATTAATATCTCCTCCTTGATAGCCTACGACAACTCTTGCGGGTATACCGGCAGCTCTGGCAAGAAAAACAAAAGCACTGGCATAATGCTCACAAAATCCCTGACGGCTATTGAACAAAAAATCATCAACTGAATTTTCTTGTAATGCAGGTGGGCTAAGCGTATAAAAAAACGGTTCTACCCTGAAATAATCCAGTACTCGTGCTACATAATCCTTTGCCGACGGTGATTTCTCTAAAAATTCGTTAGCCAGTTTTTTTGCTTCAGAATTATAATTTTTTGGCAATTTTAAGGCAGCTTTCCGGTGATACCTGTATATCTCGGGTCCCATTATCGCATCAGGGTATGATTCAAAATACCATGACTTTCTCAGGTCAATAATTTCATTATGTTTAAGCGTATAATCTTTCAGATAAAAAGCATCTGCATCAGTCACCACAGTGCCCGCTAAGGGAAACATCCATTCACTGTTACTCGGTTCCATAACGACATGGTATTTATAGAGTGTTGTATCCGATGTTATTAGAATATCTTCATACAGTGGCACATTCATTTTACCTTCAATCAGTGGAGTCCAGGTAATACCATCAAAATTGGTCAGCACCACACCACGCCAATACAATTCCTGAAGTGGTGGCATATCACCCTCAAACTCTACCCTG
>CBDUPD010000628.1:0-1987 GCA_965368985.1 uncultured Spongiibacteraceae bacterium
CCATCCAAAACAGGTATAGGCAGAAGGTTTAACACGCCCAAACTGACGCTGAGCAATGCTAACAAACTCAAGTAACTATAGATACCCGAATCTGCTGATTCACTGGCAACTTTAGCTATAGTTATCGGACCACTCAACTGCTTATATGAGATATCCCCGATGATCATTTTTTTCAATGATTGCAAGCTAAAAACTGACATTTGCCAAGTGCGCTTCAGTGCAGGTACCCAGGCTGTCAATGCATTATATTTTTGCTTGCGAATCAAGTGTTCAGGTATTGGCCCTGACTTGATAAGTACTCCTACTCGACCAAATTTCTTTCCCTTGTCTTCAATCAATTCCGGTGTAATCAAGAACTTTTTCTGAACACCTGAGCGCTCAACGATAACTTCAATTTCCTTACCCGCTTTTGTTTGAACATAATCTATCCAATCCCTACCATCTTCAATAAGAAGACCATCTGTATAAATAATATTATCACCAACCTGAACCCCCGCCTTTCCTGCTGGAGAATCTTTCACTACATCAGAAATAACAGTCTCTACCTTTGCTCTATAAAAGCCAATACCGAGTGTCTCAAAGGGGTTAACCTGATCAGTTTTTGTACCAAGCCATGTAGAAATCGGTAATTGGTAAGTATTGAGAACGTCTGACCCCGGATAACGGGTTTGTAATTGAATATTACCTGTATCGCCAACACGTCTAATTAGCTGCATGGCAACTGCTGATACTGTATTGGTCGCAACACCATCAATAGCGGCGATTTCCTGGCCGGCCTGCAAACCGCTTTTCTCAGCAATAGAATCTGGCTGAACATAAAACACCACGGGTGCCAAACCTGCAGTACCCTGCATAAAGACAAACCAGTAAACCAGAATAGCCAAAATAAAATTCGCGATAGGCCCTGCGCTGACTATCGCAATTCGTTGAGCCACTGATTTGTTATTAAAAGCAAAAGGTTTTTCTTCGTCAGGAATCTCTTCTTCAGATTCCCGCTCATCAAGCATTTTAACGTAACCGCCCAAGGGTAATACCGAAAGAACAAACTCGGTATTCTTTTTGTCTTTCCAGCGAATCAAGGGAGTACCAAACCCAATGGAAAAGCGCAGCACCTTAACCCCACAACGTCTGGCAACCCAGAAATGCCCATACTCATGAAAGGCAATGAGTACGGCCAACGTTGCCAGCATGACGACTACTTGTTGAAGTATTTCCATTAAAACTGTTCTCTTGCCAATCGTCGGGCTTGTTTGTCAGCTTCTATGACAACTTCAAGGCAATCAGGTTCATCCAGGGGAGCAAGATTTAATACCTTCTCGTTAATTCGGGCAATATCAGTGAATGCGATCTCATTTTGCAGAAAAGCTTCAACAGCGATCTCATTGGCGGCATTCAAAGTAGCTGCCGCTGTTTTTCCCATATCAAATGCCTCACGAGCTAGTCGCAAACAGGGAAAGCGTTCTTCATCCGGTTTTTCAAAATCAAGCGAGGCCACTGAAAAGAAATCCAGATCGTCAACACCTGAACTGATTCGTTCAGGCCAGGCTAAACCATAAGCAATGGGTGTACGCATATCAGGATTACCCATTTGCGCCAATGTTGAACCATCAGCATATTGCACCATCGAATGGATAATACTTTGTGGATGAACCACAATCTGGATACCTGACGGAGGTGTATCAAATAACCAGCAAGCCTCAATCAATTCAAGCCCCTTATTCATCATGGTGGCTGAATCTACTGATATTTTTCTACCCATTGACCAGTTTGGATGGTTACATGCTTGCTCAGGTGTAACAGAAGCAAGCTGCTCAAGAGGCAATGTTCTAAAAGGCCCACCAGAACCCGTAAGCAGAATTTTTTTGATCGCAGCAGAATTATTCGATTGCGAACTTCCAGGTAAACATTGAAAGATAGCATTATGTTCACTATCTATTGGCAGCAGACTGGAACCCGAATGCTTTACTGCATCCATAAAGAGTTGACC
>CBDUPD010000629.1:0-1986 GCA_965368985.1 uncultured Spongiibacteraceae bacterium
CTCTGAACATCAAATCGGCACATGAAATTGGTACGACAGTAGAACTACAACTTCCCCTGACGTTGATATCCGTGCATGCACTGTTGATTTCTGCCTATAACCAGAGTCTGGCAGTGTCAAGTCGCGGTATTGAACAAATTATAACGCCGGATGATGGCGATTTTCTGCAAAATAATGATTTATCACAAATCCATATAGGTGACCAGGTATATGATGTGGTTGACCTCGAAGCATTAATACATCTTCCGTTCAATAGGGAAAATTCTGAGCGCACAGTGCTGCTGGTTCGAGATGAAACCGGCAACATGAGCGGAATATCAGTTGATAAAGTGCTTGCTTCTAAAGATCTTGTCGTAAAAAAACTCGGAGACTATGTGCCAGAAATTATGGGTGTGGAAGGTGCAACTATTTTGGGTGATGGTAGTGTCGCCCCTGTAATTGACTTACCAAGTCTATTGCGCGGTTCTATGAGTGATACTCTAAATCCATGGATTGAACAACTTGAACAGACGAATGTTCAAACCGATGCTCCATGCGCAATGATTGTAGATGATTCACTTAGTGCGCGTCGCTCACTTGCTGAGTATGTCAAGGATCTGGGCTATGAAGTACTGACTGCAAAAGACGGGATCGAGGCAATTGAACTCCTCGAAACAAGAACTCCGGATATTATGCTGGTTGATCTCGAGATGCCTCGTATGAATGGTGTTGAATTGACTGCACATGTGCGGGCAGATGAAAAGACACGAGAAATACCGATTATTATGATTACTTCACGAGCAACAGAAAAACATCAGTCAATGGCAACTTCAGCCGGGGTGAATGTCTATTTAACCAAGCCCTTCTCTGAAGATACATTGATGGAACATATTCATAATTTATATCAGACACCCAGGCGTACAGCCTAGTAATGCATGTAATCAGTTTAGATGCGTGGAGAATGAGAATGAAGCTAACTAAATACCTAATCAAGCGTGGTGCCGTTGCAGGCATAATTATTTGTATGACATTTGCAGTAAATGCTGAGGAGACATATAGGTTCGGTATTGTCCCGCAGCAGAATGGAAGTAAGTTATCTAAGTTGTGGACACCAATTCTTCAATATCTCGAAGAAAAAACCAATTATAAATTTCAATTTGCCACGGCACGTAATATTCCCACATTTGAAAAACGTCTCTTGACCGGGAAGTATGATTTTGCTTATATGAATCCATACCATTATGTTCAATATCAACGGCAGGCTGGATATAATGCATTTGCAAAGGCAAAGAAGAAAAGATTAAAAGGCATTCTTGTGGTACAAAAAGATAGTCCCTATAAATCTATTGAGGATCTGAATAATGCAGAAATGGCATTTCCGTCCAATGCCTTTGCAGCGAATCTTGTTCCCAGGGCCATTATGAGCCGCGCTGATATTGGATTTGATTCAAAATATGTTGCGTCCCATGACTCTGTGTATCGCAATGTCTCTAAAGGCCGTTATCCTGTTGGCGGTGGCGTTATGCGGACCTATAGAAATACTTCGCCTGAATATCGTAATAATTTACGTATTCTATGGACCTCTGATGGATATACGCCCCATGCATTTGCTGCCCACCCTCGGGTACCACAAAACGTAGTTGAGGATGTACAGCGTGTCATGCTTGAAATGGACAGGGATCCAAAAGGGAAGGCGTTATTGAAATCAATCCGCTTAAAGGGTATTGAAGCGGGTGAGGATTATGAATGGGATGACGTAAGGGCGCTTAATATTAAGTCCTGAGTGACGCTCTTAGCGACTGTGATAGACGACTATATCCATACCATTGACCTGGAGCATGCCGTCATCAGCCATTTGCTTGAGGACACGCCCTACGGTTTCACGCGTGCAACCGGCAATCCGGCCGATATCCTTGCGTGATATGTGGATCTGGGTGCCATCGGGGTGTGATAGCGCTCCGGGCTCATTGCACATATCCAGAATCGTCCTGGCTATACGGCCGGCAA
>CBDUPD010000630.1:0-1985 GCA_965368985.1 uncultured Spongiibacteraceae bacterium
GAAAATATCGAAGCTGCCTACCAGACCTTAACAGAAACATCTCTTGCCGAGCATACCCTCCTGGCCAACAACAATCTCCAAATCATGATCAGCCTGTTAAAAGCACACGTATTACAACAAAAAAAACAGAATCTGGATGCTGCAAAATTACGAATATTTCTGGCGCCTATAATAGAAGACCAATCAATATATCTTTCAAACCATATGGCAATCTGGAATACATTGAACCTGTTAACAGCCGACGAAATCAACCAGGCCCTTCAAGATAAAAATGAAGCAGATTTTCAGCAGAGGCTTAGCCTCAGTAAAATCGTACAACATGGCAATCTGGTTTTGGACCAACAGATCACAGCTATTGATACCTGGCAATTCAATCACCCTGTACACCCAGCCGCACTGATACCCCTACCCGAAATTGCCGCAATTCGTAACGCAACCAATCAGCGGCCAGAAAACATTGCTGTCATACTGCCTTTTGATAGCAAATACCGTTCTATTGCCGAAGCAATACGTGATGGTTTTATGAGCGCCTACTATAAAACCCAACATCAACCTCAGTTAAGTTTTTACTCTATTGACGAGTCCCAGACATTTATCAGCATCTATAACGAGGCCGTATCTGATGGAGCAGATCTGATTATAGGTCCACTATTCAAAAACCAGCTGGAAGAACTTTATCAACTTGGCTCTCTGCCAGTTCCCACTATCGCCCTTAATAAACTCGATAAAATTGACAAACCACTGAAACTTTATGAATTCAGCCTTTCAACAGAAGACGAAATACTTTCAATTATTGAATTGGCATCACAGGAAAATCATAAAAATGCACTGGTTATTGCCCAAGAGGATAGCAAAGCACAACAAAATGTTGAGAACTTCAGTAACCACTGGCTGGAGAAAGGCAATACCATTTTAAACACCATTACCTTCAACACGACAAAAGGTCAATCCAAGGTCATTCAATCTTTATTAAACATTGATAAAAGCAACCAACGTATTAGAGAGCTACAGTGGCTTATTGGTTCTAATTTTCAATACGAACCGAGAAGAAGAAAAGATATCGATATGATTATGATGTTTGCCAAATCAGAATCTGCAACATCACTCAGGCCGCTACTTGCCTTCCATTATGCAAACGACATCCCTATATATGCCAGCTCAAGTGTCTATAGAGGATATCCAAAACCTGACATTGATAATGACTTGAACGGCATTCGCTTTACTGATATTCCACTAACACTTTATGATAGAGAAAGTATTACAGATAAATACCAAAATTCTTCTCTTATTCGTATGTATGCTTTTGGAATTGATGCATTTCAGCTCAGTGAGCGGTTAAAGTTAATGGAAGGCATCTCGGAAATAAAACTCTATGGTTCAACCGGGTTATTGACATTAGACGGTGGTCAATTAAGGCGTCAAACGTCTTTTGCAAAATTTAGATATGGCAGAGTTACACCATTGCCATTAATAACGACACAGCAACAATAAATAGCATTATGCTAACAAAACTCAAAAAAGTTACAGCTCGGGATACAGGCAACCAATATGAAAAGCTTGCCCATCAATTCTTGCAGGATCAGGGTCTAAAACTGCTAACATCCAACTATCATTCTAGATTTGGGGAAATTGACTTAATTATGCTTGATGATAATAACCTTGTATTTATTGAAGTCAGGTTCCGCAAACAATCTTCATTTGGTTCTGCAGCTGCATCTGTCACCCCTAACAAGAGAAAAAAAATTATTCGAACCGCAGAATTTTTTCTGGCCGAAAACAGTAAGTTCAGGAACTCAAACTGCCGTTTTGATGTCATAGGTATCGATGAGAGTTATGATAGTAAGCATCACATCGATTGGATCAAGAATGCATTTATGGAATAATCCGTATTAACAGGCCCTAATTTTATGTCACTCTTTGAAGCTATTGTTAACCAGTTTAATGCACAACTTGATGCAACGTCCCACAGCATTGAATCGCTGACG
>CBDUPD010000631.1:0-1978 GCA_965368985.1 uncultured Spongiibacteraceae bacterium
ATATGTGCAATAGACTCCTTGGCATAGTTATGTTTTTCTGGCTCGGCAGAAAAGCTGCCATTCATAGCTTCACGAATCTCATGCAGCGTTGTTGGATTACCTTCAATACGGTTGCTGTAATAAGAATTCATCAACCGCATGTGCTTTTCCATCTCTTCTTTCACTACCGGGTTTATACGGCCACCCAGGAAAGCATCCTGCTCAATTAGGGCAGTTGCTTTATCCAACAAGCTTGAGGGCTCTTCGTTTTCCAGAGCAAAATCACGTGGAACTAAAGGATCGATGACTTAAATCTCCCTTACGGCAAGTAAAGCGGCAATAAAACCGGCAAAAACAATTAAATTAAAGAATAGACCAAAAATATATCCATCGCAAACATTATAAATTAATATATAAATATCAGATACTTATAAAAGGAAAGTCGTTTAATGCAAAGAGGTGCACAAAACGGCAACATTAATCCACAATAACTGAAAAATCATTGAACAGTTACAGGACATATATGATGAAACTGCAGGGGTCGAATCCTACGGATCAGACCCCGACCTTATCACTAACAAAATCCAATACTGATAACACAATAACTAATGCGCATTTTTTATCCAACCCCTTTAACAACCGTATTACCAAGGGGTCGGGCCCTACGGACCTGACCTATGGTATCTACCTTAAACTCTCGCACCACTCCGTCCATTTTATTCCACATCTATATTATTCATACAGGCAGTGTTATTATGAAGCGATAAGAAAAAGAGAAAATCATGGATTCTCCAAAAACAAAGCCTATTGCCAATATTATTGAACTTGCCAAAAGCACCATTTCTCGAAAGCACATACTGATTATTGTTATTGGACTAACAAGCCTTTTATTTACCTTTATCCCATTAACAAAAAAGTTTTTCCCGGCGAATGACTACAGCATATATACGCATTTTGCCGAAGCAGTTTCAGAAGGCCATAACCCATATATTATGCCAGAAAGTTACCTGTCATCTACTGCACCAACCTTTATGAAAGACGGTTGGGTTGACGATATTCCAGGTAAGGTCGATAACAAATATGCCGATTATCCTCCTCTGTTAATGTACACAAACTCTCTACTGTTTAAGCTTCATAACATAAAAGGGTTATACTGGTTCTATATTTCACTCTATGCTATTTCTTGCATACTTTTTTGTATCTACGCCTTTTCACCCAACAGCAATATTCAATGCAACCCATACTGGCTTTTGGTTTTTATGTCCCTTAACCCAATGGTATACCACCTCTGGTTTTCACCTATAGAAGACAAGATATGGTTTCTCTTTTTCATGCTTATCAGCCTTCTACTACGTAATAAGCATTATTTTTTAACAATCGCACTGGGTATCTTTGCAGCCCTGAAAGGGCTTGGCCTGGTCATATACTTTTTCTATCTCGTCTTTCAACTTGTAGAAAATAAAAACTCAAAAAAATCATTACTCATTTCAACCGGTCTGTTTGCTTTATTATTTTTAGCATCCCACACCTTGTGGTTTCCTGACTGGATTAATGCCTATGAATGGAGAGCCAGCCGACAAAACTGGGTCGGTCATGCATCCATATTTACCCCATTAACAAAGCTTGGTATTTATTGGGCAGGAATACCAAAAACTCTTACCATTGGTGCTTTTGCCGCACTAGGCTATGCAATCATAAAACGATGGGTAACTATAGAAGAAACATTACTGCTTCCAGTTGTCATTTCAATCATTTTCAACACAGAGCTCGGGTATGACAGGCTGCTGGTAATTATTTTCACGCTGCTATTACTATCCAGAGGAAAACTCCCTATCATTCTAGCTTACTCTGCAGGCCTATTGGCTGCGGCCTCAACCGTACTAGAACATTTCACCCCTTCGTTTGATAGCGCTTTGGCAACATGGATTATTATATGGGGCCTGATTATTTACCTTGCAACAAAGACCATCCAAGAAATAAATACCAGAAGAACTAGATT
>CBDUPD010000632.1:0-1978 GCA_965368985.1 uncultured Spongiibacteraceae bacterium
TAAACATTATCCGGCACAGCTTTCTGGAGGTGAACAGCAGCGGGTGGCTATTGCCCGGGCATTTGCTTCAAAGCCCCAATATCTTTTTGCTGATGAGCCTACTGGTAATCTTGATAGCAAGACAGGGGGGAAACTCATTGAGCTTTTATTTGAGCTTAATTATAAACAAAAAGCTACTTTGGTATTGGTCACTCATGAGCAGCGTTTAGCTGAACTGTGTCAGCGGCAATTTATTATTGAAGATGGTTTGTTGCAAGAGAGTGTTTTGTGAAGCTGGCCTGGAAATTATTAAAAACAGATCTTCGTTCTGGTGAGTTGCAACTCTTGTTTGCCGCACTTTTTCTTGCTGTGGCTATTGTCACCGGTTTAACGGCTTTTGTTGAGCGCTTACAAATAATGTTGGTTGGGGAGAGTAGTCAGTTTTTGGCTGCCGATCGTTCACTGAAGTCTCCTCGTCCGGTTGATCCTGATTGGTTGAAACAGGCAGAAGAGCAGGGTTTGCATCAGGCACAGAACATTCGTTTTCAGTCTATGTTATACGCCGATGATGAACCACAGTTGGTTAGTGTGAAGGCTGTAACCGATAGTTACCCTCTTAGAGGGAAAATCAAGTATCGACAAGTTAGGGGTGGAGAGGTAATAGACACAGTTGATGGGCCTTCTCCCGGTGAAATATGGGTGGAAAACAGGCTATTGAGTCTGCTTGGTCTGGATTTGGGGGAAGAGATATTATTGGGTGATGCCCATTTAACAATAGCGGCAGAACTGGTTTCTGAGCCTGATAGAGGGGCAGGTGTCTTTACTTTAGGGCCAAGGGTTTTAATGCATTGGGATGATATTGATGATACAGGTGTCGTTCAGCTAGGCAGTCGCCTGTCTTACTATTATCTTTTTGCGGGCACCAGTGAGTCTATAAAAGAGTTTGAACAATGGCTGCTGCCGAAATTAAGTGAAAGTCATAAATGGTTCGATTTACAAAATACTCAACCTACAGTGGCGTTATCGTTAAAGCGGGCAAAAAGTTTCTTCCTGTTAGCCAGTAGTATTATTGTTATATTGGCAAGTCTGGCTATCGCCATGGCAAGTAATCAGTTTGCCCAAAGACATGTTAAACATGTAGCCGTGTTAAAAACACTGGGAGCAACCTCAAAGACCATTCAAATGCTCTATATAAAATTGCTTATTCTTTTAATGGTGATAACGGTGATATTTGCCTGGATCATTGCTTATTGGTTTCAGGAATTGGTATTGCAGCAGGTAGCAGGAACTTTGCAGGTAGAAGTCCCCATGGCTGGTATAAGGCCTTTCTTGTTGGGGATGTTTGCTGCATCAATTAGCCTTGTCGCATTTGTGCTTCCACCGGTATTTCAATTGAGAAAAGTACCAGCCATACAAATTTTTCAACTGGATACATTAGAAGTGTCAGGATTTTCAAAAGGCGGGCTGATTATAGCTTTTAGCGGGTTGTTGCTGTTATTGATTGCCTATACACATAATCTGGTTTTAGGGTCTTTGTTGTTAGTAAGTCTGGCTGTATTAAGTTTGATTGTTTCCTTGCCAACTGCCTGGTTATTGGCAAGATTGGGACGGGTTGATATTCAGGCAAGCAGTTGGCTGGCTTTGGCTATCTCCAATATCAAACGTCGTTTGAAAGTTAATGCCATGCATGTCACTGTTTTTTCCATGAGTTTGATGCTGTTGATTGTATTATGGGGTGTTAAGGATAATCTTTTTGAAGAATGGCAGCAGCAGTTGCCTGAAAGAACACCTAACTATTTTATTGTGAATGTTCAGGAATCCGAGCTGAAGGGTGTAAAAGACTGGTTGATTAATGAAAATATTGCAGCTGAGGCTTTATATCCGATGGTTCGTGGTCGTCTGGTGGAGATAAATAATAAGCCTGTGAGTCAAATTGTCACTAGAGAAGAACTAAATAAAGCGGGGGCTGACAGAGAGTTAAATCTTTCATGGTCAGAAG
>CBDUPD010000633.1:0-1961 GCA_965368985.1 uncultured Spongiibacteraceae bacterium
CCAATATCCGGAAATCAAGTCCCTAATGGATGATGCCTACCCGGATCTGGGCGGAGCCTGGCCTAAAGAAACCATTGATCAATTAATCGATGCCTTTCCTGAGGGGCAAATTGGTATTCTTGATAGCGGCAAGTTGGTTGGACTGGCGTTAAGTATTCAGGTTTTCTACCAGCCATTTTCCAACCCTCATACTTACGACGATATTGTCGGCTCCAACAACCGTATCAAGAATGATAAAAATGGCGATACGCTCTACGGCCTTGATGTGGTTATCAGTAAAAAACACCGGGGCTTGCGTTTAGGTCGCAGACTCTATGATGCACGCAAAGAACTCTGTCGTAGTTATAACTTTAAAGCTATTTTGGCAGGTGGTCGTATTCCCGGTTACCACAGTCATCAACAGCAAATGTCTCCTGCAGAATATATTGAAAAAGTAGACCGTCGTGAGATTTACGATCCGATCTTAAGTTTTCAGTTGGCCAATGATTTTCAGGTAAAACGATTGCTGAAAAAATATTTGCCAGAAGATCAGGAGTCAGTGGGTTATGCGACGCTACTGGAATGGAATAATATTCTTTACGAGACTGAAGACACTGTTCTGGAATCTCGCAAAAGCATTGTGCGTGTAGGTTCTGTGCAATGGCAAATGCGTATGGTCAACAGCGTTGAGGAATTGTTATCGCAGGTAGAATACTTTGTCGATACCGTTTCTGACTATCAAAGTGATTTCATTGTATTTCCGGAATTTTTTAATGGGCCTTTGATGGGGCTTGAAGAACATAAAAATCAAACCGAAGCGATTCGTGCACTGGCTGAATTTACGCCGTTGTTTCGTGATGAAATGTCGCGCATGGCCATCGAATATAATGCCAATATTATTACCGGCTCAATGCCTTTAGCCGAGGATAATAAAATTTTTAATGTGTCTTATTTATGCCATCGCAGCGGCCAGGTGGATCAACAAAGAAAAATACATATCACACCACATGAGAAAAATGATTGGGTGATTGAAGGGGGCGACACGCTCAATGTTTTTGAGACCGATGCCGGTAAGGTCGGTATTTTAATCTGTTATGACGTTGAGTTTCCTGAGTTAGGTCGGTTAATGGCTGAAAAAGGATTAGAAATCCTGTTTGTACCTTTCTGGACGGATACAAAAAACAGTTATCTGCGAGTTCGTCACTGTGCTCAGGCACGAGCCATTGAAAATGAGTGTTATGTGGTGCTTGCAGGTAGTGTAGGTAATTTGCCTCAAGTTGAATCGCTGGATGTGCAATACGGCCAGTCGGCGGTATTATCTCCTTCAGATTTCGCCTTTCCACATGATGCTATTCTCTCTGAAGCAACTCCGAATACCGAAATGTTACTGTTTTCTGATCTTGACCTGGATAAATTGAAATTGCTCCACAGTGAAGGCACTGTTCGCAACCTTTTGGATAGGCGTGACGATCTCTACAGCGTCAAACTTAAACGATAAGGGAGCTCATTTTTCAGATATCAGGGTTATGGGTGTAATCCATAAATATCGAATTGGATATTTACCGGCCAGGAAAAACTGATTCCATCAAAATTATCCAAATAGCTACTTAAGTCACATTACTGCCCCCCTGTACCGTAGAAAGGCTGCTAATAAGACAAGCAACTATCCAGACAAGCAATCATCCAGACAAGCAATCTTGTCAACACAAACTGCTATAACCGATAAAACAATAGCTACGTGAAAAGTATCACCCCCAAAACACCCCAAATAAGCGCATTACCTCACCTTTTGGCAGTTCATCATGTACTTGTTCATCACATAATGTACTATTAGATTCTTAACCTTAATTATTGGTAAGGTTACAAACATAAATTGTTGATCCTGCAGGCAAAACAATTGACATAATAATAGCTGCGTATGAAACGCAGACCTGAATGTTGTATAGCGGTATCTGACTTCCTTTTGTCAGCGATCATTGACC
>CBDUPD010000634.1:0-1960 GCA_965368985.1 uncultured Spongiibacteraceae bacterium
GATTGACAACAAACAAGTCATAGCAGAACTGAGAGACAAGAATAGTATTACCATTACTTGGGATAACGGTCTATCTTTAGCAAGAGCTTACATAACGGAAGACAAAAGGGGTCAGCCACCACAAAGCGCCAGTGATATTCTTCAGGTAGGTGATGTTATCAGGGTAGAGCAACATACCGACAACAGCTGGCATCTCACACAGGTACCCCGTGCAGAATCCTCCCTGGTCTCATTAAATCCAAAAGATGGCGCTATAGTGGCGCTGGTGGGTGGTTATGATTTCAGAAAAAGTAAATTTAACCGGGCCACACAGGCAGAGCGTCAGGTGGGATCAAATATAAAACCTTTTATCTATTCTGCCGCCCTTGAAAATGGATACACAGCAGCAACACTGATCAATGACGCGCCTTTTGTAAAAGGTAGTTGGCGACCAAAAAATTCAGGTTCTTTTGTTGGACCTACTAGACTGCGTGAAGCCTTGTATTCAAGTCGCAATATGGTTTCAATCAGATTAGTCAATGATATGGGAATAGGTAAAACTCGCAATTACCTGAGCCGCTTCGGGTTCGACCGGAAATTTTTACCCAAAGACCTTACGCTCTCTCTAGGCAGCTCAACGTACACACCGCTGACGGTAGCAACAGCATATAGCACGTTTGCCAACGGTGGTTTTAAAATCAACCCTTATCTTATTGCCGAAATTTATGACAACAACGACAAGCTTGTTTATAAGGCTAACCCTGTTGTTGTTTGCCGCCCCTGCGAACAAGCCGGGGAGGACACCGACAAAAGCAATGAGTATTCTGAAGAAGCAGGTTCTTTAGAAGAGCTGATAAATGCTAATAGAGAAAAAAAACCATCACCTATTGCTGAGCGAGTGATACCTGAAGATACGGTATTTATTATCGATAGCATTCTTAAAGATGTCATCGTCAAGGGCACTGCAAAAAGAGCCCGAGTGCTGGATAGAAAAGATATTGCCGGCAAAACAGGCACAACCAATGGACCAACTGATACCTGGTTTTCAGGTTACAGCCCCGAAATAGCAACTACCGTATGGGTAGGATTTAATAACAACTCACCATTGGGAAAAGGCGAATATGGCGGTACAACGGCTCTGCCTATCTGGATTGATTTTATGCGTGATGCTTTAAAGGGGAGGCAAGAAACTTTACTTGAAACACCTGAAGGCATAACCCATGTATTAATTGATAAAAAAACTGGCAAGCGCGCGCTTCCTGAAACGGCTAATACCATGTTTGAATTTATACCCAACAGTATGGTTTCTACGTTGCAAACAGTTGAAAGCTTGAGTGATGAACAACAGATTTCCGAGATATTTTAAATGAGTGATGGCAGATGGCTATTTATCACCGGCTTTGGTTTAATAAGGCAGAAGATAAAACGCCTTCTGTTATTTTTTATTTCCTCAAGAGCCTGCAAAAATGCGAGATGTTGAAATTACCAAAGAGCCTGTTGAGCTTTATAAAATATTAAAATTTGAAGGTATGGTTCCCAGTGGTGGAGAAGCCAAGTCTGTGATCGCTGAAGGTATGGTTTTGGTGAATGGCGAAGTGGAAACCCAAAAGCGAAAAAAGATTGTTGCTGGCGATATCATCGAATTTGCTGATGAGAAAATTCAAATCATTTTTCAACCCTGACATTCCTTAAAAGAACGCTCGAGAAAGAAAGCACTGTTCCTTTTCATATAAATGTTATGATTCTTTCATCAAGTGATGAAGGGTTAATAATGGCTAAAAAATTTTATGTGGTATGGCAGGGTAGGGAAACGGGTATTTTCACCGATTGGGATACCTGCAAAAAGCAGGTAGATGCCTTTGCCGGTGCTAAATACAAATCATTTAAAACACGCGAAGAGGCGCAAGCGGCTTTTCAGGGTAATAGCATACCAACAGGGAAGAAATCAGCATCGCCTGCCAAAAAGAATTCTTCAAATCAA
>CBDUPD010000635.1:0-1955 GCA_965368985.1 uncultured Spongiibacteraceae bacterium
ATCGTCTTTGCCATAGGTGTTTCGGGCATTAATCAGGCTATCGATATTGGATATTTGAGGTATATTCTCAAGGTCTTTATGCAGTGCTTTCAGGCGAGAGAGAAAATCCCGGGTGACAATATTTCCATCACTTTCGATAAGAATAACGGCCTTGTCGTCGCGGCCAAATTCATGCTGAAACTTATCATAGGTAACCCGAACAGGGTCATTTTTATGTAGAAAGCCGGCGGTTGATGTGTCGACAGTAATATTTGGTAGATAAGTTGAGAAAAAGCCCAGTATGGCTATGACAGCAATAATGATTAACCATGGGTATTTGTAACAAATACGGCCCCATGCACCGAATTGTTCTTCGATATTATCGCGGGTAGTGTTAAACCAGTGATTCAAGCTTTTATTCATTATAAATAGTGCTCATACAGTTTTAGGGAGTCAATCAATAAAAAAGACTACCTACTAGTTGGTAGGTAATAGTAGAGGATCATTTTAAAACAGGCAATATTAGCTAAATGACAATTAGTACATGAATATGTTTATGTTTCTGAAGGCTTTATTTCCTGTGGCCTTTTCAACGCCTGGTTATGATCATCAGGATATATACAGCTGCTATAATTAAATCAAGAATGAACGGAAATGACAGGAGGTGAATGATGGCTATTGCAATTTCACTCAAAGAATTTCTCAGTGACCACCATGCGAGCTATGAAGTGGTCTCACATCGGCATAGCGACTCTTCGTTTAATACTGCAGCCGCAGCACATCTTTCAGCTAATCAGGTTATTAAGGCTGTTATTCTTCAAAATAGTCAAAAGAACTATTTAATGGCCGTGCTGCCAGCGGATCATCGGTTGGCACTTGATGAGCTTAATCGTTTGATGGGCATTGAGTACCAATTTGTTTCTGAGTATGAGATAGAAACTTTGTTTAAAGATTGTGAGTCGGGTGCTATACCTGCTATAGGTGAGGCTTATCACATGGATATGATTGTAGATGATAAGTTGTTGATGGCTGACTCAGTATATATTGAAGCAGGTGATCATGAGAATCTGGTTAAACTTAACCATGATGAATATCGAAAGTTGATAATGGGTACAGCTCACGCAAACATAATAGGTGATGTGCTTGGGTAGACTGAAAAAGTAGATGTTTAACCGGGAAGTGGGTCTGGCATTAAGTCATAGAGCTGTTGCCATTTTAGTATGTTAACGATAAATGGAGTGGGGTAGGCACTATGTTTTTAAAAGAGCGTTCAAATGGACATATGATAGAGGTTCTTGGGTTAAGGGATCTGTTTAATTTGTATCATGATGAAGTTATTGGTCGTTATCAGTTTGGCGAGGAGGTTGGTGACCCTGAAAAATTCAGGAAATCAGATTTGCTTTTTTTGTCGGGAGAAGAGCTTCCCCGTTGTTGGATAGATCCTGATTATAGAGAATAGCCCGTGATATTCTGAAGTTAAAACTATTTGGCTGTTTAATGAAAATCGATTGGAGGTGGCATGGCTATTTCGTTTACTCACCTTGCGTTGCATGTTAGAGATGTAGATGCATGTGTTTTGTTTTATCAGGAATATGCAGAGATGAAGGTGGTGCGCAATCGACTAATTGGGGATAAGCGAATTGTATGGTTGGCTGAGCCCGGTAAGGAGTCAGAGTTTATTATTGTTGTATTGCCTGGAGGGCCGGGGCGTAATCAGGTGTCATCAGACTTTTCACACCTTGGATTTGCACTTGAAAGTCTTGAGGCAGTTGATGATATTGCCCGGCAGGCAAGAGAATGCGGTATTCTTGAGTGGGAGCCAAAACAGGAAGCTTATCCTGTGGGATATTACTGCGGGATAAGAGACCCTGATGGCAATTTTGTTGAATTCAGTTATGGTCAGCCTCTTGGGCCAGGAGCTTCTGGCCCGGTGCCTTAAAGGGGTCGTATCGAATATTTTTTGAACAGTATATTTG
>CBDUPD010000636.1:0-1952 GCA_965368985.1 uncultured Spongiibacteraceae bacterium
CCAAGGTTCAGGAATGGGAAAATCGTCTAAAGGTAGCCTATGTTGTTACCGACAGTGAAACTGGTGAGCGCCTAACCAAAGCTTACACCATTCAGGTGGCTGTCGACATGAGCACCGAAGAGATGCTATATGAATCCCCTGCGGTATTGCTAGAAAAACTGGGGATCTCATAAGCCATGAGCAATAAGCTGCAAAAGCTGGCTATTAGCTGCTACCTTCCTCTGCTGCTTATATTGCATAGCTTATCGGCACATGCCATCGACACCCCTGCCAGCAGCAGCACCGACAAAATATTCATCACTCTCTCATCCATGGAAAACCATACTGGTACTTTTGTTCAGACAAAAACACTAACAGGTTTATCCTTTCCCATTATTTCTCAAGGCCGGTTTGCCTTTGGTAAAGGTCTGGGACTCTACAATGAAACCAACAAACCACTGTTTCAGGCATCCAGTTATTCATCGACTGGCGTTATTGAATGGAATGATCAGGGTAAACCCATTGAAAAAAAATCCAAAAACCCTTCCGAGCAATATGTCAGCGAAATGTTGCTGGCATTCTTTAATGGCGACCGGAACCACATTGAGGAAATTTTCCAGATAGAAAATGGCAAAGTGCAAAATAGCGACTGGGAATTAAAACTCACGCCCAAGAAAAAAGCGATACAGGATTACATTCTTCATATAACGATACGCGGACAAAATCATATTCAGGGTATTTCTGTCCAATCACAAAATGGTGACAAGACTGACATCCATTTTTCGAATATTGTTAACGCTGAAAATCTAACAGCCTATTGTCAATACTTTCCAGAAACAACACATACCACGTGTCAACACTAACGGATTGAAACATGGAAAAAATCCACCGTTTCTTCCTCGTCTTTTTTATTGCCATCAGCATCACGCTGTGCTTTTTAACAGCAAGCATTATAAAAAATGGCTTTCACTTCAATACTGATCTTGTTGCACTACTACCAAAAACTTCAGATAGTCTCATCACCCAACAAGCTGATAAACAACTTGCCGAACAGATGGGGCAACGGCTATTAATTGTCATCACAGCCGATGATAAACAACGTCTTTTTCAAGCAGGAGAGAAACTGAAACAACTGTTCTGCAACGACAATAACAACTCACCCATAACTTGCATCGACACTGACACATCAACATCCGAGGATCTTATCCGGCTACTGAGTGACCATCGTTATTACCTGCTGAATAACAATCAGGTACAACGTATTCACAATAACCCGGGGAAATTATCCAATGATGCACTTAAACGCCTGTACAGCATCGGGCAATGGGTTCCTTTATTACCTGTTAACGAAGATCCCCTGGGGTTATTTGACGAATATATCCAGGACCTTTTTGGCACGATAGCGCCTTTTAAACAGTTTAAAGGTATGAACATTCTCAACGACAAACAAGGGCAAGAGACTGGCCTGGCGCTATTTGTTAAACTCAACAGTGACTCCTACAATCTTGACTACCAAAAAACATTTTCTGCGTGGTTCAACAATAACAAGCAGCAACTCAACAAGGAATTCCCCGATACCAGCCTTCTTGCATCAGGCGTCATATTTCATGCAACAAACGCCGCCAATCATGCACGAAAAGAAATTACATTAATTTCAAGCATATCGATTATTGGAATTATTCTGCTTTTTTTAAGTTGTTTCAGATCATTACAACCACTATTGGCAGGACTGGGATCTTTAGGATTCGGCTGTCTCAGCGCCATTATTATTTGCCAGTATTTTTTAAAAGAACTACACCTTATCACACTGGTTTTTGGTGCCAGCCTGATAGGCGTTACTATCGATTATGCCCTGCACTTTTTCTGTGAAAAACATTTTAAAGGTGTTAACAATCAATCATTAAAAGGCCTGGATGCCATACAGCATATTTTCCCGGCTATTAGCCTTGGGCTTGTCACTTCTCTGATTGGCT